>CAYYNJ010000004.1:4042-18828 GCA_964472775.1 uncultured Spirochaetaceae bacterium | reverse complement strand
TGACTCGGTGCTGCTGGAGTAGCCTCCGGTTCTATTAATCTGCTATTCTTCCCGTCAGGGTTCTCATTTTAAAATAAGAAACCGCCAGGGAAATTCTTTCCTGTTTTTCATAAATTTGATCAGAGTACCAGGTTATAAGCTGCCGCAGGTAATCCTGTTCCATGCCGTAACCCGCCTCCCAGGCCTGCTTCCGCTGTTGGGCCACCGAATAATCATCGTCCGCCCTTTGTCGGTAATAGGCGATGGTTTCTCTGTTCAGGTTCTGATTGAATAGCTCCTCTTCCACCGACCGGCTTATCTGTTCCCATTGATCTCTGTACCGGTGTCTTGCTTCGGTTTCTTTGCTGGCGGCCGCTTTAACATCCGCATAAGCCCTGCCCGCATCCCCTAAAAGGGTACGGATTCCCAAGGTACCGGTGATGTTGGCCCTCTGAAGGCCCCATTCGTCCGATGTGAAGGGAAGGCTCCCCGCTGCGTAATCGAGCTCCACCCGAAGGCCCAAGTCGGGGCGGCCGTAGCTGTTGCCCCGGGTCAGGGTGAGATTCCGGGACGCTATTTCTATTTGCTTATTTAAGATACCAAGGACCGGGCTGCTGGTTTGGGCTTCTTCCAGGAGCGCTGCCGGACCGGCTTCCTCTTTAATGGGCGGAAGGTCTTCCCGGCTGAGGGAGGCGGGGGCAAGATTTTTAATGCCCGAGAGATACTGCAGATGCAGCATGGCTTGATTCTGCCTTTGCCGGATCTGGTTTTCTTTCAGGTTTATTTCCCGGGCCCTCCCTTGGGTTTCCATATAGTCGGAATAAGAGGTCAGCCCTGAATCATAGGCGTCCCTCATGAGTGAGACAAGACGGTCCGCGGTACGGCGCTGTTGGCCGATCAGGTCCAGGCTTTCCTGCAGATAAAAAAGAGAGTAAAAAATGGTGATAATTTCGGCCTGGACGGTCAGCTCCTCCCATTCTCTATCAAGGAGGCTGGTTTCCCACAGGGCTCTCTGCAGGGCTTCTTGGCCGGCGAGTTTCCCCGATGTGAGCAGAGGCTGTTCCAGCACCAGCCGGAAGCTGTACCACTCGTGGCCCGAGAGGGGAAGGGACACATCTGTTTCCGGCAGGGCGGGAAAGATGATGCCTGGGGGAATGGTGTCTCCGGAATACAGGCTCCCCGCCGCCAGATCCACCTCTTGTGGGGAAGTCAGGTAGGATAAATCGCCCTCAAAATAGAGCGCCGGCCCCCGGGTGCGCCGGGCGGATTTCCACTGGTATTCCGCCGCCGCGGAAGCTTCCCGCTTGCCCGCCAGGGAAGGGTTTGTTTCAAGGGCTTGTTCATAAAGATCTTTCCAGCGGTAGGATTCATCGGCCCCGAGGGGGATGAAGAGGAAGAACAAGAGGGCTGTGATAATCCTTGCTTTCATGACGAGGCCTGCAAGGCTTTCCGGCCCTTGGGTGTGAGAAGCCCGGAAAATACGATGGTTTTGATGAAGGTGAGCATATCACCCAAGGACGTTTTGACTCCGTAACGGGTTTCCATGTGAAGAAAGGTCTCAATGATGCCAATATGGATGTAGGGTAGGGTCTCGGCGGGGATATCGGTGCGGATATATCCCTCCCGGATGCCTTCATCCACGTGTTTTTTTACATACGAAAGAATATGGTCGTGAAGCCGGGGAAAGACCTGGTTTATCAGATCCCGGGGAAAGTCCTGGTCCCGTGAAAATCCGTCGGTGAAGGAGAGGGCGGAGCTAGCCGCACTGAGTCCCTCTTCCAGCCGGGAGATAAAGTCTGTTTGACTATCTTCGAAGAAACGTTCCAGCATGCTGAGAATGGCTTCGACTTTCTGTTCCAGGGCAAAGATCAATAGGGCGTCCTTACTGTCAAAATGGTTGTAGAGGGTCTTTTTGCTTATCCCTAGATAGTCCGCCAGATCATCCATGCGTTCTGTTTTAAGACGCTTTTCTGCAAAAAGCAGGAGAGCCGCATCACCGATTCTATCCTTCTTTACCATGGTTACCTCGATTCTTATTAAACACTAATTACACTATAACAGTTTACAAAGTTTCTATACAAGAATATACTGGGGAGGAATAATCGTCAATACCGGGGGGACCCATGGCTAAAATAACCAAGAGCATGACCATCATTTTCTTCATTCTTCTTCTCCTGGCCCTGGGGCTCTTCTATCTGAACCGCAGCAACCAGGAGGAAGAACTGAAGGAGGTTCCGGCGGCGGTGACGGTGGTGAAAGGGGAGCGGGGCAGCCTGAGCCGGGCCATCCGCCTGACGGGAATCAGCGAAAGCCGCAGTACCGTGACCCTGTTGTCCCGGATCGGAGGGCTCTTAAAGGAGCTTCCGGCGGCCATGGGCGATGAGGTTGAGGCCGGGGCGGTGGTGGCCCGGATCGATGATGAGGTCTACCGGCTGACCCTGGCCCAGGCGGAGGCGGCTCTTTCGGGGGCGGAGGCGACTTTCCGCCGGGTGGAAACCCTCTATAAATCGAATTCCGTCACCCCCCAGAGCTATGATGAAGCCCGAGCTGCCTACGAAGCGGCCCGATCCCAGTACGCCCTGGCTCGGCTGAATCTGGATTGGTGTGAAATCATCTCACCGATAAAGGGAACCGTTTTGGAAACCCACCTGGGGGAGGGCGATCTCGTCTCTCCCCAGCGGCCCCTCATGACGGTGGCCGAACTGGATCATCCCGAGATCAGGCTCAAGGTGCCCGAGGAATACTACGGCCGCTTCCGGGAATCCCGGGAAACCATGACTATCAAGGCTCGAATTCCCGCCATGGATGAGAGAGAATTTTCCTGCCGGGTGATTCAGATTGCCCCGTGGATCGCTCCGGAGTCAAAAACCTTTGAGCTGCTTTTAGGGGTGGAGGATCCCGGCGGTCTCATCCGCCCCGGTATGTTTGCCGCCGTCTTTGTCGAACTCGATAAGCGGGAGGATGTGGTTTTCCTGGAATGGCACTGTCTGGATTCGGAGGGAAATCTCTGGTATCTGGATGAAGACCAGCGGCCCCGGAAAATGAAGTATCAGCCCGCCCTGACGGGAGAGGAGGGGTTTCAGGTTCCTCCGGGGATGGAAGATACCTTCTTTATCGCCCAGGGCCATCATTTTCTCACCGAGGGCCAGAATGTAAGGGTTTTAGAGCGGTGAAAATATCCGATTATTCGATAAAGCACCCCGCGGTGATCGGGATCCTTCTCGTCGGTCTGGTTTTTTTCGGACTCCTCTCGGTTCAGGGCGCCCGGCAGGATTTCATCCCCGGCATTGAACTTCCCACGGCGGTGGTTATCACCACCTGGCCCGGGGGAGCCTCCCGGGATGTGGAGAGGGATGTGACCAATCCCATCGAAACCGAATTGGGAACCCTGGGGGGGGTGAGGGCTTTAAGTTCCACCAGCATGAACAGCCTTTCCCTGATCACCATTGAATTTAACTGGGGTGAAAGCCTGGATCTGAGAATCCCCGAGGTGAGGGAAAAGCTCAGCGCCGCCCTGGAAGAGCTCCCCCCGGGGATTCAGGGGCAGCCAGAAATCTTCCGCTTCAATTCCAACGCCCTGCCCGTGTACTTGGCTGCCGTGGAGGGGGAGGCTTCTCTTTATCAGAAATCCGCCTTTATAGAGGACCGGGTGGTTCCCAGCCTTTCCCGGATAGAGGGGGTGGCGGAGGTGGTTATCCAGGGGAACCGGAAAGAGCAGCTGCGGGTTGAAGTGGATCCCGACCTTTTATCCTCCCGGAATCTCTCGCTGCTGGATGTGTATGCCGCCCTGGACCGGGGGAGCATCTCTTTCCCCGGGGGAGATGTTCAGCTCCGGGCCTATAATCTCAACGTCAGGAGTGAGGGGAAGTTCAGATCCCTGGGCGATGTGGAAAACCTGACCTTGGGGTACCGGGATGGGATTCCCGTCTTTCTCAGGGATGTGGCTGCCATCGAGGTTCAGCCTGAGGACCCCGACCGATACGCCCTCAAGGATCAGGAAGAGACCCTCTCGGTGGGCATCATACGACGAAACAACGCCGATACCAATCAGATCATCCGGGATACCCTTACCGTCCTGGCACGGCTGGAAGCCGAAGCGCCCGGCATCAGCTTCGCCACCGTGAACGACGATGCGGTGAATATCTCCCTGTCCATGAAGTCGGTCCGCAACGCCGCCCTGACCGGGGCCCTGCTGGCGGTATTGGTGCTTCTGTTTTTTCTTCATAACCTGAGAATGACCCTCATCATCGGCCTGTCTATTCCCCTGTCCATCCTCTTCGCCTTCATCGGTATGCGGCTGCGGAATCAGTCTCTGAACCTCATGACCCTGGGGGGACTCACCGTGGCCCTGGGCATGATGGTGGATTCCTCCATCGTGGTTCTGGAGAATATTCATACCCATTTCTCCCGGGGTAAATCGGCCCTTCAGGCTTCCCTTGATGGGGCCCGTGAAGTGGGGGGCGCCGTGCTGGCCTCTACCACCACTTCCCTGGCGGTGTTCGTCCCCCTCCTCTTTCTCAAGGACTACACGGGAATTGTGTTAAAGGATGTGGCGCTGACCATCATTTATTCCCTTTTCGGTGCCATGGTGGTATCCCTGGCTGTGGTTCCCTGGCTCTCTTCCCTGATTCTTGTCCCCCAGAAAATCAAAAAGGATTCCCCCGCACAACGGGCCGTTACCATCATCAACAACCGACTGGGGGCCCTGCAGGAGGGGTATAAAAAAGCCCTGAAAAGCATTCTGCTCCATCCCCGATTCACCATCTTCACCGCATCCTCTCTCCTGCTCATCAGCCTCCTGGTCTTCAACCTCCTGGGTTTTTCATTCCTGGGACCTTCGGACATGGGGGAGATCCATATGGTTCTGGAGATGCCCGGTTCCTACACTTTGGAGCAGACCCGGGACAAGACCCGGGAGGTGCTGTCTTTGATTGACCAAGCCGTTTCCGAGCTGGAAAGTGAACTGGCCTACCCCGGTCAGGAAGGGGCGGTGAGCCTGGCGGCGTCGCCGGAATACTCCTTCATCATCCTCAGGCTGGTGCCCCGGTCGGAAAGGGAAAGGACGGTTTTTCAGATAATGGAGCAGTTGCGGCGGGAGATCCCCGGCCAAATTGCGGACATGAAGGTGACGGTCCGCAACGGGGGACTCAATGCCAAGGTGGACCTCAGCATGGGTGGCAGCGGATACGGCATCGAAGTCTCCGGGTCGGATTTAGAGGAGGTTATCGCATCGGCTCAGCGCCTGCAGTACTGGATGGATCAGGATCCGGACACGGAAACCACGGAGCTGAATGTATCCCTGGGCAAAAAGGAAGGGGTGATCCGCTTTAACTCCGAACAGGCCGGACGCCTGGGAATCAGCCTGAAAGAGGCGGCTTTGCTTATGAGGTTTCATCTCAAGGGCGGCACCGTCGGCCGATATGAAAAGGACCGCCGGGATATCGATCTGTTTCTGACAAGCCGGGATGCGGGAAAACCCATCCGTGAAGACCTGGTCAACACCATTTTCCTTCCCTCCGCATCGGGCCGCTACATCAATATGGCCAACGTGGCGGACTTGGTCATTCAAGAAACCTATTCATCTATCAAACACAGCAACCGTCTTCCCGCAGTAATGGTAACGGCTCAACTCAAAGGCTCGGATATTCGCGGAATTAACGGAAGAATTCGGAAGAGGATAGAGGAGGAAGGTTTGCCTCCGGGGATCCAATGGCGGCTGGCGGGAGGGGCCTCCGAAACCTTCGGTGCCTTCGCTTCTCTTCTCCGGGTCATGGTTATTGCCCTCTTTCTTGTCTATATGGTGATGGTCATCCAGTTTGAGCGGTTTCGTCAGCCCCTGATTGTGATGGCGTCGGTTCCCTTTGTCTTGGCCGGGATGGCCCTGTCCCTTCTTGCCATGGGTTCCACCCTGACCATCGTGGGCTTTTTGGGGGGAATTACCCTGGCGGGGATCGTGGTGAACAACGCCATCGTCATGATCGATTACATCAACATGCTCCGGTTCCGCGACGGAGCGGCCCTGAAGGAGGCGGTACTCACCGGAGCCGCCGCCCGGCTCAAGCCCATCATGATGGCCACCCTGACCACGGTTTTAGGGATTGTTCCCATGGCCCTGGGGATAGGAGAGGGGTCGGAAATCTACGCCCCCCTGGGACAGACCATTGCGGGGGGGCTTCTGTCTTCCACCCTGATTACCCTGTTTCTGGTACCCCTGATTTACTTCAAGCTGGAGGAGAAGTTTGAGAAAGGGCCGGGGCCGGCAGGTGCTCTTTAGGGATGTGGATGTTTCCCTGCTTCTGGAGCGGGAGGTGAGGGGGGAAAGGCTGATTGCAGGGATGTATGAATTGTAAAAGTTTCTATTGACAGAAACACTTGGGCGGTCTATGATGCTCCTGTTCGTATCTACGAATAGTAACACAAGTTGAACCGTAGGCCAGGCTTACGGTCCCTAGGAGCATACCATGAGAGACTACTTCAAAGAAGTTCCGGATACTAAAGGCAACTTTGGAAACTACGGCGGAAGTTTTGTACCCCCCCACCTCCAGGAGGAGATGGACCGCATCACCGATGCCTACTACTCCATCAGCAAGAGCCATCAGTTCATTTCCGACCTGCGCAGCATCAGGAAACACTTTCAGGGAAGACCCACCCCGGTCTACTACGCCCGGACCCTGTCCAACGAACTGGGGGGCAGAATCTATCTCAAGCGGGAAGACCTGAACCATACGGGGGCCCATAAACTGAACCACTGCATGGGCGAAGGGCTTCTGGCCAAGTACATGGGTAAGAAGAAACTTATCGCCGAAACCGGGGCGGGACAGCACGGGGTGGCCCTGGCCACCGCCGCCGCCTACTTCGGGCTGGAGTGTGAGATCCACATGGGCGAGGTGGATATCAAGAAAGAGCACCCCAACGTGGTGCGGATGAAACTGTTGGGAGCCAAGGTGGTGCCGGTATCGGAGGGCCTGAAAACCCTGAAAGAGGCGGTGGACTCCGCCTTTAACGCCTATCTGGAAGACCCTATTACCTCCATTTACTGCATCGGCTCCGTGGTGGGGCCCCATCCCTTTCCCATGATGGTGCGGGATTTTCAGCGGGTGGTGGGTATCGAGGCGAAGGAGCAGTTTTACGAAATGACCGGAGAGTTGCCCGACAGCGTGGTGGCCTGTGTGGGCGGGGGATCCAATGCCATGGGTATCTTCTCCGCCTTCCTGGACGAAGAGGATACCACCCTCTACGGGGTGGAGCCTGCGGGCCGGTCTTTGGCCAAGGGTGACCACGCCGCTACCATGGGTTACGGGAAGCCCGGGATCATCCACGGATTCAAGTGCTACCTTCTTCAGGACGATGAGGGGAATCCCGATCCGGTATACTCCATCGCCAGCGGCCTGGACTACCCCGGGGTGGGTCCGGAACACTCCATGCTCAAGGATGAGGGCAAGGTGGTCTATGAATCCGCCGACGATGAAGAGGCCCTTAACGCCTTTTATACCCTCAGCCGCAAAGAAGGGATCATCCCCGCCCTGGAAAGCGCCCACGCCCTGGCTTTTGCCATGAAGCTGGCCCAAAAAGAGCCCCGCCGGTCCATCCTGGTCAACCTTTCCGGCCGGGGAGACAAGGATATCGATTACGTGGTGGATACCTACGGGTATGGTGATAAATAACCTTTAAACAGTGTTTCTCACCGTGGATAAAAAATCCGGGTAAACACTGGACCCCTTTGATTTTACTCTACCAAAACCGGTATTTTCCGTTTTTAGTAGAGTAAGTTTTTACAGAACAAGGAAATGGCGCAATTTTTTATCCACGGTTGTGGACACTAAAAATTACTTTAAAAGAAGAAAGCCCCCGGCGCAGTCCGCCGGGGGCTTTTCATGCTGCGCTGCTGCGGCCCCATGAGGGGGATGGCTTTACGCCAATCCCTCCCGGGGTATCTCCGGGTATTTCCTCTCCAGCGCCTCAGATAGATCCGGGGCATCCGTGAATACCAATGCCTGGAAACCCGCCCTTTGAGCCCCCTCCACGTTGTGGGGCAGGTCGTCGATGAAGAGGATCTGCTCCGGTTCCACCTCCATCTGCCGGGCCGCTTCCTGGAAGATTCTCACATCGGGCTTGTTGATATGGAGCCACCCCGAAAGAACCACCCGCTCGAAATATTTAATGACCAGGCTGTCTCTGAGTATCATATCGAAGGTTTCCGCCGACATATTGGAAAGGAGAAAGCGGCGGTATTCCGCCTGCCGGAGGGCGGCGAGCCACCTTATCATGGCAGGATTGATGGTGGACCAGGCGAAGGCGTCCAGGTCCATCAAGGTTTTTACGAGATTCTCCGAGTTTGCGCCGTTCGGGGGCTTCCCGCCGGCGTCATCAATAACTCCCCTCCAGTAGCGGGCCGCATCGAGCTCACCGGCGTCGAAGCGGTTGCGATGGGCCCAGAGGGCGGCGGTGAACCTTTCGGGGTCCGCCCCCGCCGCCCCGGCCATATGGGTCAGGTAGGTGTTGTCGATTTTGCGGGCCATTACCCCGCCGTAGTCGAAGGCTATGGTGGTAATCCTGTTTTTCCGGGTCATACGATATTCCGTTTGCTGTCACCAAAGAGATTCAAAACCAGCAGGGCGATACCCGTGGCCGCCAGAAGTATCGATGCCATGGCCGAACCGGGGCCGAAGTAGCCGTCCATCACCGAGAGATAGATGCGGATGGGCATGGTGATGGTGCCGCCCACGTAGAGAAGGATGGAAGCGGACAGTTCGTTAATGGCGGTTACCCAGCTGAGGACCGCCCCCGAGAGAATCCCCGGGAGCATCAAGGGTAGGGCTATTTTCCGGAAGGCCCGAGCCGGCGGGGCTCCCAGGCTGATGCCCGCTTCTTCCAGGGCGGGATCGATCTGCTGGAGGATCGATACGGCGGACCGGACCGAGTAGGGGAGACGGCGGATGAAGTAGGCCAGGACGATGATCAGGCCGGTACCGTAGAGGACGATGGGAGGCCGGTTGAAGGTGGTGATAAACCCGATACCCAGAACGGTGCCGGGTAGGATGTAGGGACTCATCAGCAGGGTGTCGAGAATCCCATTGACGGTGTTCCGGCGGCGGCTTAAGACGAAGCCCAGCAGGGTGCCCACGATGACGATAAGGATTACCGCCGAGATCGAATAGAGAAGGCTGTTGGTGATGGCCTGGGGCACGTCAAAAATGACCCGGCGGAAACTGTCCAGGCCGAACCCTTCGGTGAAAACCGGGCCGCTGGTGTTGCGGAAGGCGAAGACCACCACCACCACCATGGGCAGGGTGCTCAGGCCCACAATCAGGTACGACACCAGGTGGGCCAGGAAGTTTTTCATTCCCTTGAGCCGGAACACCACGGGCCGGTTTAAAAGCAGGCTGGTGTATTTACGCCGGTTGGCGGCGTACCTCTGGAGGAAGATGGCCAGGCTGGCGGCAAACACCAGGATGATGCTGATGGTGGAGGCCATGGCGGGCCGGGTGGCCACCTCGCTGGTGTACATGTTGTACGCCATGGTGGGCAGAACCCGATACCGGGCGCCGATGATCATGGGGGTGCCGAAATTCGCCAGGGAGAGCATGAAGGCCAGCAGGGCGCCGGAGGTGATGGAAGGAATCACCAGGGGAACAGTAACCTTGAAGAATTTTCTAAACGGTTTGGCCCCCAGGTTTTCCGCCGCCTCTTCCAGGGACCGGTCCACCGTCTGTAGTCCCCCCGAAGTGAGCATGTAGACGAAGGGATAGAACTGCAGGGTGTAAACGATGATGATTCCCAGGGGGCCGTAGATGGTGGGGAAATTAATGCCCACCAGGGCCATAATCTGCCTCAGAAACCCGTTGCGTCCCAGCATGACGATCCAGGCATAGGCCCCCAGGAAGGGGGGCGTCAGGAGGGCCAGGGTCGCCAGGGTGGAGAGGCCGGCGCTTCCGCGGATCCGGTACCGGGTGGTCAAAAAGGCCAGGGGGACGCCCAGGAGAACCGCTCCGAGGGTTCCTCCGATAGAGACCACCAGGCTGTTGAACAGGGCCTGGAGGTAATAGGGGGAGGAGAAAAAGGTGAGGTAGTTCCCCAGGCCGAAATGGCCGGTCTTGGCGTCGAAGAAGCTCTCCCTGACGATGTTGAATACCGGCGTCAGGATGAGGAAGATAAAAATAACAAAGCCGCTTAAAGATATGGCGGCCCAGAAACCGTTTTTTCGAAACCAGTTAAGCATATCAGCCCTCCCCGCGGAGTCTGACGCCTTCTTTGGCATCGAAGAAGAGCACCTTGCTCTCGGGGATGCAGACCACCACGTTGGCGCCCTCGTCCCTCAGTTCCGAACGCTCCGCCACATATTCGTTTACCGTCAGGCTCACCCCCCCTTCCACCGAAACCCGGTAGATCACGTCTGAACCCAGGAAGAGAGTTTTATCCACCCTTCCGGCCATGGCTACGGCACCGGCGGGAACTTCCTTCCCCGGCGAAAGGATCCAGACATCTTCGGGGCGGAAGGCGGTTTTCAAGTCTTCCGCTTCCTTGCCGGCGGGCAGGGAAAGGTTGGCCCTCGAGTCATTCCGGAGTGATTTCAGCATCTCCGGTCCGGCAAAAACATTCATGTTGCCCACGAAGGTGGCGACAAACTGGTTAACCGGGTCCCGGTAGATGTCCCAGGGGGTTCCTATCTGCTGAACCTTGCCGGAGTGCATCACGGCGATCCGGTCGGAGATGACCAGGGCTTCTTCCTGGTCGTGGGTGACGTAAACGGCGGTGATGCCCAGCTGTCTCTGGATGTCCAGGATATCTTCCCGCATCTGAAGCCGCAGTTTGGCGTCCAGGTTCGAAAGCGGTTCATCCAAAAGAAGGAGCCGCGGTTCGATGACCATGGCCCGGGCCAGGCCGACCCGCTGCTGCTGGCCTCCCGAAAGCTGATCGGGGGTGCGGGCCTCATAACCGGTGAGCTGTACCGTAGCCAGGGCTTTGGCCACCCGGGGGGTGATCTCCGCCGCCGGGATTTTTCTGTTTTTCAGCCCGAAGGCGACGTTTTCCGCCACCGTCATGTGGGGAAAGACGGCGTAGTTCTGGAATACCATGCCGATGTCTCTCTGATGGGCGGGAACCTTGTCAATGATCGATTCCCCCACGTGAATATGCCCCGAATCCTGCTGATAGAACCCGGCGATGGTTCGCAGGAGGGTGGTTTTCCCGCAGCCGCTGGGCCCGAGGAGGGTGAAGAACTCGCCTTCTGCCACCTCGATTTCCACGTTGTCCAGGGCAACCACGCCGGGAAAAGTTTTTCTGATGTTTTCTATGTGAATTGGTTTAGCGACCATGGGCCTTCTCCTCGTGTTTTCATAGAATTTTGACAATGAAAAGGGGCCCGCAGTCGTTTCGTGTCAGAGGCTGCGGGCCCGAATAACCGGAAAATCCGTCTAGAGGTTGAGTTCCACCATCAGGCCGCGGAATCTTTCAATAAAGGCATCCCGGTTGGCGGCGGACCATCCGAAATCGTATTCGATGGTATTGATTTCACTCATCGGGGGTAGTCCGGGAGGGGTGGAAGCGTCTTTACGGACCGGCCGGCGGCCCATTTCCTGAACCAGGAAGTTCTGCACCTTGGCGGACAGGGCCCAATCGACGAACTTTTTCGCACCGTCCATGTTGGGAGCTCCCTTGATGATGGCGATACCGTCGGGAGCGGCGATGGCGCCGTCTTCGGGGTAGACGATCTTGACAGGTCCGCCGCCGAGGACAAACCTCTGGGCGTTGTCTTCCAGGGTAATGGCCACGGGAACTTCACCGTCGTTGGTGAGACGGGATACGGCGCCGGAGCTGGAGGCGATGAAAAAGTTCTCCATGATCGATTTGTAAACCGCCCAGCCCTCATCGCCGTCGCCGTAAATGGCCAGGACGTTGGCAAGCTGCATGTAGGAAGAGCCGGATTTTTCCGCACTGGCGGTGCTGACACCCTCGATGTTCTGCTTATTGGCCAGATCTTTCCATGTCCGGGGATACTGACTCTCTTTGAGCATATCGGTGTTGACCAGGAAGACGTTCATGATGCCGGTGTAGGGAAGCCAGTTGGTACCGACCTTATACACATCCTCGATCATGTCCCAGTCTTTGGGCGTATAGGGGGCCAACAGATCACTGTTCTGCTCCAGGGGTTCTCCCCCGATACTCCAGATTACGTCGGCCTGGGGGTTGGCGGATTCCGCCTTTACCCGGCTGATTACATCGCCGGAGCCCATCTTGATCACTTCCAGGGTGATGTCGGGATGGTCTTCTTCCCAGAGTTTCACCATACCCGCGATGATGGTATCCTCGTGGGCCGAATAGGCCACCACTTTTCCCCCTCGTTCCGACTGGCCGCCGGCAAACAGGGCGGTGGTGCCGAAAAGCAGCGCCGCGATCAGCACTAATGCCAATTTCCTTTTCATACTCATTTTGACCTCCAAAAAAAACATTTTTCCGGGTATACTAGTTACCCGGTGTTTATCAGTATGAGGGGTGCCCCGGGGGGGCGCAATAAGAGGATTTTCCGATAATACAGACTATTTTATGGTCTCCCCGGTACTGAGGGCATCAGGTGAGAGGAGTTCGGCCATCAAGACAGGTTTTATCAAAATCACAGCATTGATCATTCTCGCCCTGATTCTGGGGGCGGCCTTTTTTTTTATCGGTACCGCCCCATCCAGGCAGGCAGAAGGCCCGGTGGTGATCACCTACTGGACCCATGAGGATCCTAACCGGACCCCCTTCGAAGAGCGCCTGGTGGCGGAATTTGAAGCGGCCCACCCTGGTGTCTCCATCGAAAGGGTGACCCATCCCTCAACCCGGATCGCCGAAAGGCTTTTTACCGCCTTTGCCGCCGGACAGGGTCCGGACATCTTCCATACCCAGCTGGAGGACAGCTATTCCTATGTGGCCCGTAAGATGGTGGCACCGGTATCCCTGGAAGCCCTGGGGGCGAAAACCACCGGGGAGCTGCTGGACCGGTACGTGGAAGGGGCGCTGGATCCGGTTCTCATAGACGGGATTCTCTACGGGATTCCCCTGGAAATGCTTAACTGGTGCATCTACATCAATGAAAGGATCTTTCGGGATGCGGGGCTGGACCCCGACAGGGATTATCCGGAGACCTGGGAAGACATGGTTCGTCTGAGCGAAAAAATCGTCCGCCGGGAGGGGGATGTGATTACCCGCCGGGGTTTTGACTTCCGCTATTCCGATTACCTGATCGGACTGGTCCCCATGGTGGAACAGCTGGGAGGGCATCTGGTGAGTGAGGACGGCAGGACCGCCATCGTTGGTGAAAAGGCGTGGCTTGAGTTTCTGCATTTCATGCAAGCCTGGGGGCCCGCCGGGAAAAATCTGGGATCCCCCACCTACCCGAACCCTCGGTTTCTGTTTAATTTCGACAATGATGAAGTAGCCATGATTCACAGCGGCATGTATCAGCAGGCCCGGATCAAAGCGGATAACCCGGAATTTTACGAGAGCGGTGAATGGCGGGTTGTCCCCTTTCCCGTATTCGAAAACGCCGTCAATGACCGGGCTTCCTGCTTCTACGGTCAGTTCCTGATGGTCAACATCCAGGCCGATGAGCGGGAACGGTTCTATGCCTGGAAGTTCATCGAATACATGCAGCAGCACCCCGAAGAGTATCTGGAGATCCGAATCATTCAGCCGTCCAAGGCGCTGATGGAAAGCAGCATGTACCGGAAAACCCCCTATGCCGAGGTTTTTTCACAGGACATGAAGAGGGCCGCCGTGGTCTACCATGCCCCGAACAGCACGGCCCTGCAGAAACTGCTGAAAACGGCGGTGGAATCGGTGATGCTGGAAGGGGTGTCCCCCGAGAGGGCCTATGCGGTATTAAAGGCCCATGCCCAGGCCTTGATCGATGCGGAGTAAGACCCCGGGACCCTATTCCCGGTCCCGGAATTCCCGGGGACTAGAGCCCACGGTGCGGCGGAAGACCTTGGCAAAATAGGCCGGGTCGTTGTAGCCGCACATCTGGGCCACTTCGCTGATCCTGTTCCGGGGATCCCGGAGGAGGGTACAGGCCACGGCCAGACGGTGTTCGGTCAAGGCTTGGACGAAGGTTTTTCCCGTTTGTTTCCGGAAGAGGCTGGCCAGGTGACCTTCGGTGATATCAAGATAATCCGCCGCCTCGTAAAGCGACACGTCGTTCTGGTAGTGCTTCTGGATGAAAACCAGCGCTTCATGAACCAGGGGGTTGGAGGCATCGGACGGGGCCGAATCCGGCAGGGTTCCTTCTCCCGCCTGGAGTACCGCCCTCTGAACCGCCTTCCGCAGTTCCTCATCGTCGATGGGTTTAAGCAAGAAATCCACCGCCCCCGCCCGCAGGGCTTTCTGGGCAAATTCTATTTCGCCGTATCCCGTTATGACGATGCCCGCCCGGGGGGCCGTTTCTTCCAACAGAGAAATTCCGTCGCCGTCGGGAAGCTTGATATCGGTGATGAGGATGTCGGGCCGTTTTTCCGCGATGATGCGCCGTGCCTCTGCGGCGGTTCCGGCGGTTCCCGTGACTCTGCAGTTTACACTGCGCCAGGAGAAAGTCTCCGCCAGCTCCCGGAGAAGGGGCAGTTCATCTTCCACAATCACACCACTGAGTATCACGGGCGTATCCTTATGGAAGCCATGGTTTTATGGTTTTCTCTGGTCAAGGTGAAACGGGCTTGGTCGCCGTATATGAGCCGAAGCTGCTTTTCCACGTGGGAGAGGCCGATGCCGAATCCTTCGGAGGGTTCCCGGGTCTCCTCCGGCAAAACGCAGAACCATGGGCTCCTCGATGTGTA
>CAYYNJ010000004.1:0-4032 GCA_964472775.1 uncultured Spirochaetaceae bacterium | reverse complement strand
CAGTTGTTTTCCCCCCGGATCTCCAGGGTTTCTCAGTTCAACCGGGTGATAACGTTGATTGTTACCGGTCGGATGCTTTTTTCCACCCCGTGGATCACCGCATTCTCCACCAGGGGCTGGATGATCAGTTTGGGAATCAGCATCGATTCCGCCCGGGGGTCCAGATCCAGGGTGAATCCCATCCTTTCTTGAAATCGGATTTTATGGATGTTCAGGTACCGCCGAATCTGTTCGGTTATCTCTTTGAGGGGTACCAGCACCTCCGTGTCGGTGAGGGAAAACCGCAGGATTTTTCCCAGGTCCGTGACGATTGCCGATACGGCTTCAAAATCGCCCAGTTTAGCCATGGATTTCACCGCCCCCAGGGTATTATAAAGAAAATGGGGCTGAATCTGCGCTTCCAAAATGCGGCGCTCCGCGGTCCGCAGGAGCTGTTCTTCCTCCCGGACCTGCCGTATCAACGACTCTATGGTGGCCACCATACGGTTGTAATGGAATGACAACTGCTCCATTTCGTCCCGGGGCACCGCCGGGTCGGGGCGGGGCAGCGGCTGAGGTCCCAGGGGATCACTTGTCATGGCCAGGATGATGCTGTCGATGGGCCGGCTTATGGAGCGGCTGATCTTAACCGAAACCAGGGCGGTGATGACCGATGTCCCTGCCACCAAGATCAATCCTAAAACCAGAATCTCCCGGAGGGTATCGAAATAGGTCCGCATATCGGTGGACATGATCACCGAAAGGTCTCGGGCGGCCAGGTCGCGCCGGTGCACCAGCTGGTACTGTTGGGGTCTTAGAAAATCATGGTCGGAAAAAATAATACCCAGTTCAGGATAGGCGGAAAAACTGGCCGGTTCCTGGGGCTGCAGCAGGTTGAACCCCAAAATCTGCCGGCGGTTCACCAGGAAAAGCCGGCTGGATGTCCGGGTCTGCCGGGGTGATTCCAAGGTCCGGACCCGCACATCCAGGTAGAGTACCCCTTCGGGCAGGCGGAAAGCCAGACAGAACAGGATATGACTCCCCTCGGTACCCGCCCCCGGGGTGAGGGAGAGGACGGGATCGGCGGTCATGCTATCCGGGAGGTAGGCTTCCCGGGCTTGATGATTTTTCAGGTCGTACCGCCCGGGGAAGTGGGTGGTAGAAAACTTCCGGGTACCGTCCAGAGAAGTCTGATGCACTTCCACCAGGGAAAGATGTCCTTGGATTTCATGAAAAATCCGCTGGTAAAGGTCCAGTTCGATCTGCGGCTCCGGGGAGGATTCTTCTGAGGATACCGCCGCTAAAACGGCGGGATCTTCGGCCAGAGTTTTTCCCGTTTGGGAGAAGGTGATGATGGTATCATCCGTCTCCCGGGCCACCCTTTCGGCGAAGCTGCTGCCCACGGTTTGGACGTACCGCACCACCAAGTTGTTCCCCCACAGCAGCAGGACCAGGCAAACCACCAGCGAGTAGGACAACAGAAGCCGATAGAAGATAGACCTAATGGACGTTCGAAGATTTTTCATACCGCTGGCTTCATTATAAACGAGGGGATTCCTCTTTGGCGACCGGGTAGGAGAATTTATCGCCCCCGGAATACGGGGGAGGCGGCGCTTCGCTTGCGGAATCCCCGAAATCAACGTACTATTGACCGGAATTGAAACAAAACATCACGGGGATACGGAGTAGTGACAAACCGCCGCTTTACTATTAAAGACATTGCCAGAATGGCCGGGGTATCCATCGGAACCGTGGATAGGGTGATCCATGACCGCGGCAGAGTATCTCCGGAAACACAGGTGAAAATCCGGGCCCTGATCAAGGAAACCGGGTTCTCCCCGAATATCCAAGCCAGCCGGCTCTCCCGGTCCAAGATCTGGCGGGTGGCGGCCCTGGTTCCCGGGGAGAATCAGGATAACGGATTCTGGGCCGGCAGCCACCGGGGACTCGAGGCGGCCCAAAGGGAGTACCATCCCCTGGGGTTAGCGGTAAAGCGGTACGTCTATGACCGTAACGATTTGGATAGCTTTCAAACCGCCGCCGACAGGATGATGGATGAAGGTTTTGATGGATTGGTGCTGGCGCCGGTGCTCCCCGATCACTCCCGCAGCCTGGTTCAGAGAATTCCCGTAAACACGCCGGTAATCCTCTTTGATACGCCGCTGCCGGGGGCCAACCCCGCCAGTTTTATCGGCCAGGACGCCTATGCGGCGGGGCAGACCGCGGCGCACCTGCTTTCCCTGAGCACTAAATCACCGGGCCGCCTGGCCTGTGTGAGGGTCAATCCGGCGGACCATCACATTCTGCAGCGCATCAGGGGGTTTAACGAGTTTTTCGGAGGGGCAGGGCAGCCTTTTCAGCTGACCCTTTCCGGGGCCGGCGCCCCGAATATAAACCGCTGCCTGGATGAGCTGTTTCACCGCATCCCCCATCCCGAAGGCCTCTACGTTTCTAACGCCTTGGTGGGGCTTTTTGCCCCGGAAGCCCGGCGCCGGGCTCCGGGGATGCGCCTGATCGGGCACGATCTGACGGCGGCCAACACTGAACTGCTGAAAGAGGGGGCAATCGATTTTCTCTTGGGCCAGCATCCGGCGGATCAAACCCTCGGAGCGGTTCGTCTATTGTGGCGCCGTCTGGCCTTGGGGGAAACCCTCTCTCCCCTTGTTCCCATGCCCATCGAGGTGGTGAGCCGGGAAAACCTGAGATTTGCCGGGGACCGCTAACCCGGAACGGGCAATTATGCTTTGACAGTAGGATTTTTCCGTATTACAATGCGTGTACGTTAACGCCCGATATAACCGGGGGCTGTTGTTTTTGCAGCCCCTTATAATACTGTGCGTGTACGTTAACGCTAAATCTTTGAGCAAGGATGGAAACCCCATGGAGGCAAAAGAACAGGTTCAGGACCTGGCAGAATTAATAGAATCGGGAAGCTGTTTTCTCGGCTGTGAATTGGGATCAACCCGTATTAAGGCCACCCTGATATCCCCCGCCGGTGTTCCTCTGGCTTCGGGGGCCTGGGGATGGGAAAATTCCTTGGTTGATGGATATTGGACCTACCGCCTCGATGAGGTATGGGAAGGAACGGCGGCCTGTCTGGCCGATTTGAAGGCCCAGATAAACAGCCGGTATGGCATTGCCCTGGAAGGTTTCGCCGCTGGGGGCATCAGTGCCATGATGCACGGATATCTGGCCTTTGACCGACGGGGAAACCTGCTTGTTCCTTTTAGAACCTGGAGGAATAACACCACCGGCAAGGCCGCTGCAGAGCTCACCGGATTGTTTAACTTTGCCATTCCCCAGCGGTGGAGCATCGCCCATCTTCATCAGGCGGTGTTGAACGGCGAAGAACATGTGAAAAATATCGACTTTATCACCACCCTGGCCGGGTATGTTCACTGGAAACTGACCGGTGAAAAGGTCCTGGGCGTAGGCGATGCCTCGGGGATGTTTCCTGTGGATCCGAAAACCGGGGATTACGATCAGACCATGATCGATGTATACGACAGGCACGTGGAAGGCCATGATTTTCCTTGGAAGCTGCGTGATATCCTGCCGGAGATAAAAACCGCAGGAGCCTTGGGAGGCCTTATCTCCGCCCAGGGGGCCGGGCTGCTGGGCTCCTCCGGAAAGGGACTTACGGATCTTCGGCTCTGTCCCCCCGAGGGGGATGCGGGCACCGGTATGGTGGCCACCAACAGTATCCGCCCCCGCACCGGAAATGTTTCGGTGGGTACCTCGGTTTTCGCCATGGTGGTTTTAGAGAAAAATCTGCGGCGGGTACACGAGGAAATCGATATGGTCACCACCCCCGATGGAAAACCCGTTGCCATGGCCCACGCCAATAACGGCTCATCCGACCTGGACGCCTGGATGGGCGTTTTGGGTCAGGCCTGCGGCGCCCTGGGGCTTCAGCCTTCCCCGGATGAACTTTACGGAACCCTTCTTCCCTTGATTATAGAATCCGACCCGGAGGCGGGAGGACTTCTTTCCATCGGCTATGTGTCGGGAGAGCACATCACCGGTTTTTCCGAAGGCCGGCCCCTGCTGGTC
>CAYYNJ010000003.1:20408-32983 GCA_964472775.1 uncultured Spirochaetaceae bacterium | reverse complement strand
CAGGGCTGTCGCTGAGGTGAAGCTGCTCCAGAACCCGCTCAGGGGAGTACCGGTGGCGAATTTCATTATCCAGGGCATAAGTCAGGGACCGGGAAGGGTCCTTTTCTACTTTACGGGCGTGGCCCATCACGAAAGCCAGTGCCAAGAGATAAACTATCAGAAAGAAGATGATTCTCAGCCAGGACCCCGAGTAGAGGGGCAAATCCGCCAACTTTTGGGCCACCGCCACGGTGAAGGGGTTGGTCACCGCCGCGGCAAATCCGAATGAAAACGCCAGCAGGGTCATACCCAACCCGGTAAGGCTGTCCCAACCCAGGGCCAGAGAGAGGGGCACCATGAAAATGACCAAAGGAACCAGCGCCTCGTAGAGGCCGATCACCGAGGCGGCGAACATCATGATGAAAATCACCACCGCCAAGAGCAGGTACTTACGCTTTTCGAATCGGTGAACCAGCAGGGCCAACAGGGCTTCCATGACCCTCCCCCGCTCCAAAATGGTGAAGGAACCGCCGATAAAAATGATAAAAAGAAGGATCACCCATACCATCATCCAGTTGCTGCCCCAGAGAACCTCCACGGGAGCGGTAAACCAGCGCCAAACAGGGTACTGAACGTCGGGGGTCGCCTGGTAGGAATCCTGAACCTCCAACTGCCGACCCTCCACCATCACCCTTTCGTAGGCACCGGCAGGAATAATACGGGTTAAGACCCCCGAGACAAGGATGAGGATCAACAGAATGGAGAGGGCGGTTAAAAACGCGGGGAGTCCGATTTTTATCGATGAAGGCGCGGCTTGCGGTTCCGCCGCAGCGGCGTTATTCTCTTCTTGCGGTGCCATGGCATTTCCCCCTGGGATAGGACATAAAATAAACCCGAGCCGATTAAATCCCCCGGTTTCCTGCAGGATAGCATGGAAAAGGAGATTATCGGGAGGGGGGGTGACAGTTTTTTTCTTTACCTGGGTTTAATTTATGAATATTTTTTTCTCTATTAGTGTATATACTAATGAAAAATAAAACAAAGGAGTCTCCATGAAAAACGCGGCGGCCCATACAATCAAGACCATGGGGCAGGCTCTCACTGCTCCGGAAAAAACCTTCAAAGATCAGGACTACCTGAAATCATCTCTTTTCATCCTGTTTCTGACCGTTTACCTTCTCACCTTGGCATCGGCGCTGCTTTCCACGGCGGTGATGAACCGGCCGGAGATGCAGGAGTTTCAGCTTAATCTGTCCATGCGGCAGGCCGAGAAAACCATGATCGGGGCTTCCGAGGCGGACAGGGAAGTTATGAGGGAACAAATCCGCATAGGTATGGACTCGCCGGTGGCCCGGGTGATTCAATATGTTTCGGTGGTGATAACCTCGGGGTTATTCTTGATTGTCCCCCTCTTCTTCTGGGGACTCCAAACCGTGGCAGCCCGGTTCTTCGGGGGTGAAGAGACGGCGATGGATGTGGATAAAAAGAAAAAAACCGTCACCCGGAAGCATCGGCGCAGCCTCTTTCTCTCTTTCTTCGCCTATATTCCCCTGGGGATTTACTCCCTTCTGGCCGGTTTAGTCATCTTCTTCCGCAACCCCGATGCCATGACCAATGTCCTGACCATGGAAGAACTGATGACTAAGATGGATGTGGATTTCAGCCTCTTCGGCCTTTTTGCCGGCTTCGAGGTTCCGGTTTTTCTGGACACCCTCCTGAGCAACCTGACAAACCCGTTCTACTGGTGGTTCTTTTTCGTCAGCTTCTTCGGATTAAAAGAGATTTGGCGTCTTAAAAAAGCGGGCATCATCACAATTTTAGCCCTCTGGATGCTTTTCACGGCCCTTTATGCCTGGGGAAGCTACGCTCTGGCTCAGACTTTTACCGCATGCCCGTTTTTTTTGCTGCTTCTGCTCCTGCCCCTGGGAGCAGAAGGCGATGTTGTCGACCGAGGCCCCCTTTTAGCCCTGGAGAATTTACCGGGATTACTGGAACAAAATTCGCCGGACTGGCGGAACCTGGAAACCCAACTAATCATGGGCGCCGCCACAAGCGCCCGGAACGCCTGGGATTTCAGGCCCGGGCTGACCATCGGACTGACGCCCCTCTACGGGTGGGTGGCCCCCGATCCCGACACGGGAATCGAGAAAACCCGCACCGCCGGGGTCAGCCTGGGCAGCAGCTGGCTTCTTCCCAGCGACGGTATCCTGGGATTGTCCGCCGCCGACACGTTGATTTTCGGAGAGGCCGGGGGGAACTCCGTGGTCGTTCAAACCCCCACTCTCAGCCTCTCCTACCGGCAGCCCCTTTGGGTTAACGGAAAGCTCCTTGACCCCGGCCTCTACCAATCGGCCCGGCAGCTCGGCCTGGACCTGCCGGAAGAGCGGTCCGCTCTGGCGGTGAAGCAGGGACGCAACCGTCTCATTCAGGAAGCGGTGGCCCTATTTGCCGGGGCAGAACAATCCAGAACCCGGTACGAACTGAAAAAAGCAGAGGTGAAGCTCCTCCGAAAGGAACTTAGCTTTTTAGAGCAACGGCGGTCCCAAGGCCTGCTCTCGGGCAGCGATTTCTGGAGCCGTCAGATGGCCACCAGCCAGGCGGAAGACCTTCTACTGGAACTGGAGTATCAGGTTCGGGAAACCGCCGAAGCCCTCAGCGCCGCCCTGGGCTTGGAAGCCTTCCCGGAATTTTCTCCGGAATTACCCCGCCTGACCGGATTGACCGGCAGACCTGAAGAGGGACTGGAAGAGACTAACCCGGTATTGCGGGAGAAGCAACTGGCCCTGCGGGAACAGGAACTCTCCGGTGCTCTGGCGGGTAAAGCCGAGGCGGGAACTCTCTCCCTGGACCTTTCGTTGGCTCCCACCCCCCCCTCGGCGGTCCTGCCGGCGGATTCCCTGGGAAGTTCTTTCTCCCAGTTTTTTGACGAGGGAGCCAAACTCAATCCTTCCCTCACCTTGTCCTACACGGCGTCCATGAAGAGCCAGGCTCAAAACCGCCTGGACCGACGGCTGAACGATTTATCTTTGCAGGTATCCCGGGAAGAATACCGCACATCCCGGGACGAGGCAGCCTTGACCTTGGAAAACCTCCTGAACAAACAGCGGATGCTGGAACTGAAGGAAGCCCAGGTGACCGAAAGCACCGCTTTTATGGAAAGCCTCGTTAAAAAAGAAGAAGAACTCTTAAAAATTGCCAGTTCCACCACCTTACAGGTTCAGTGGGCCCGATGGAACCGGGATTCCCGGGAAGCGGATCTGCGGGCGGTACGATGGGAGCTGATTCAAAACCGCCTGGCCCTGGGGGCCTTCACAGGCGAAGACCTGTCCCAACTGCTTGAAAAGGAAGTAATAACAGAATGACAAAGAAGAAGCGAATCATCACCATCCTCATCATCGCCGCCGCCGTGGTCATCATCGCCGGGGCCTTTTTGAAGGGGCAGGACAAGGAAGCCGAAATTCCCGCCATTGCGGCGGTGCCGGCGGAACGGAAACCGTTGATCGAAACCATCACCGCCAGCGGAACCTTCCAACCGGAAGACAACGAGGTTCATGTAAGCCCCCTCACCGCCCGGATCGAAGGAGTGTACAAAGAGGAAGGGGACCCGGTGGCACCGGGGGAACTGATTCTGCAGATAGAAGACACCGATTTCCGCCGGGCCCTGGAAGAAGCGGAGGTGTCTCTCATAACCGCCCGCCGAGGCATAGCCCAGGCTTTACTGGCAAATCAGCTTGATTACCAAGCCCAGAAGGTGAACCTGGAACAAGCTCGCAGCAACTATGAAAAACAGCTCCAGCTCTTCGCCCTTGAGGCAGTATCGGAGGAAGAACTCAACCGCGCCCGGGATGCTCTGGGCACAACGCAGCAGGGATTCGAAGCGGCCCGGCAAAAGCTGAATCTCACCCTGGGCAACCCCCTGGCGGCGGAACCAAACCTGAACGGCATCGACCCGGAAAAAGTCATCGAAGCCTCTCCCGAAGTGGCGGCGGCAAAACTGGCCATGACGGCGGCTCAGGAAGCCCTGGCTAAATGCCGGGTCACCGCCCGAAAAAGCGGTTTTATCACCAGCCTGCCCCAGACCGAAGGGGATTACATCACCGCCGGTGCGGTGGCGGTGGAAATCCAGAGCCTCGACCGGATGAAGGCGTTGATCACCGTGGACGGGGTGGGTATCGGGAAGATCAAGTTGGGAGATCCGGCGGTACTGACCTCCGATTCCCTGCTGGGAGAGTCGGTGGCCGGTAAGGTGAGTTTTTTATCTCCGGTGATCCAGACCATAGGAAACGCCCGGGCCAGCCGGGTAGAGATAAAGCCCGACGATTCAACCCTGGCCCTGCGTTCCGGAGCGTCCTGTACCGCCGCCATCACCACGGTGAGTAAAACCTCCGCCCTGACCGTGCCGGTGGGGGGAGTACGAACCGCCCGGGGGAAGATCCTGGTTTTTCTGCTGGAAGAACAGGAAGCCGGACGATATCGGCTGAAAGAGAAGGAAATTCTCACCGGCCTCTCAACCATCGACGATGTGGAGGTGCTGGAGGGGCTTGAGGAAGGCCAGCTGGTGGCACTGAACAGTTCGGATATGCTCAGAGAGGGCCTGGTGGTTACCTTGAAGGAGGCGGAGTGATCCGGCTTAACGATATCCACAAAGATTACCGCATGGGAACCAACGTGGTGAAGGCTCTCAACGGCGTCAGCCTCACCATCGGCGCCCAGGAGTTTGTCTCCATCATGGGTCCTTCGGGATCGGGAAAATCGACCCTGATGAACATCATCGGGGCCCTGGACCGCCCCACCGCAGGATCTTACCATCTGGACGGTGAAGATGTCAGCGGCCTCACCGATAACGAGCTGGCGGTGATCAGGAACCGGAAAATAGGCTTTGTTTTTCAGACATTTAACCTCCTCCCCCGAAAAACGGCCCTGCAGAACGTAGAACTCCCCCTGATCTACGGCGGTATGCCCCGAAAAGCCCGTAGACAAAGGGCGAAGGAAACCCTGGAGATGGTTGGATTGGGGGACCGGATGGACCACCGCCCCAGCGAACTTTCCGGCGGACAGAGACAGCGGGTGGCCATCGCCCGGGCCCTGGTGACATCCCCGGCCATCGTCTTCGCCGACGAACCCACGGGAAACCTGGACAGCCAAACCGGCCAGGAAATCATGGATATCTTTACCCGGCTGAACCGGGAGCAGAAGGTAACGGTGCTGCTGGTGACCCACGAAGCCGACATCGCCTCCTACGCCGACCGGATCATCCATATCAGGGACGGCCTTATCTTCTCCGATGAGATGGTGGTTTCCCGGTGAAAATTCTCTTCAGCCTCAGCGAAGCCACCGAAACGATCAGGCATAATAAATTCCGTACCTTCCTGACCATGCTGGGGATGAACATCGGAGTGGGAGCCATCATCGCCATCATCTCCATCGGGCTCATGGCCCGAACCTCCATCATGGAGGGGGTTGGTGAACTGGGGGCGGCCTTGATCATCGTTCAGCCCGAATATAAAAGTTACGATGACCAGGAACGGCCCCTGAGGCTAGCCCCGGAGGACGGGGATAATCTGGCCCGCCTTCTCCCCGACGAAACCGTCCTTCCCTACCTTCAGGGAAGTGAAGACACCTCGGCCCGGGGGCTTACCAACAGGGAACAAATCTTTGGTGTGGGGGCGGACTACAATCAGGTATGGAACCGCGATCTTGAAGCGGGGCGTTTTTTGAGCGCCGAAGACCATCATCTACGCAGAAAGGTGACGGTGGTCGGTTCCCGGATCGCCCGAAAATACTTCGGCACCGGAGAAGCGGTGGGGGAAACCCTTCGAATAGGCGCTCAGGTCTACACGGTGGTGGGGGTCCTGAACGAAAGAGGCCGTGACACCATGAATGACGGCACCGGCGATACCACCATCTATCTTCCCCTTGAAACCTACCAGAGCTTCTTCAACCACGGATGGTACGGCCGGCCCTACCTGAATTACCTGCTCATCCGGGTGGACAACATGGAGAAGATCAATGAAATCGTGTCGAAAACCGAGATATACCTCTTCTCCCGTTATGGGTTCAAGAATGGGGAGCCCCGGTTTCGGGTTTCTAAATCCCAGGACGACATCAACACCTTCAACAAGGTTTTCGACGTTATCACCCTGGTGATCAGCCTGATCGCCGGACTCTCCCTCCTGGTCAGCGGCATGGGGATCATGAACATCATGCTGGTGGCGATTACCGAAAGGACCAGGGAAATTGGCATCCGGAAATCTCTGGGGGCCCGGCGGCGGGACATTTTAGAGCAGTTCCTCATCGAGGCGGTGATCATATGTCTGCTGGGGGGCGGCATAGGAGTCATCCTGGGGCTGCTCATCAGTTTTCTGGTGGCCCTTTCCCAAAGCTGGAACTTTCTGGTTCCCCTCTTTTCGGTGGGTGCCGGCCTGGGGGTGTCCCTGGCCATCGGTCTGTTTTTCGGAATTTATCCCGCCATGCGGGCTGCCCGGATGGATCCCATCAAGGCCCTCAGCCGGGACTAAAGGAAGAACCATGAATTTCAGCGATCTTTTCCGAGAATCCTTCTCGGCCATCTCCACCAACAAATCTCGGTCCCTGCTATTACTCATGGGTTTGGTGATCGGTATTGCTGCGGTGGTCACCGTGGTCAGCATCGGGGACGGCGCCTCGGTGGTCATTCAAGACCTGTTGGGCGGATACGGCAGCAAATCGATTCTCATCATCCCCAACTGGAGTGTCATCGAGGAAAGCCGGGGAGAATACGATTATGAAGAATTAACCCGGGAGGATGTGACGGCCTTGAATGAACAGGTCTCCGCCCTGGTGGGGGTCACCCCCCAGATCAGTATGGAGCTTCCGGTCCGCCGGGGCGGCAAGGAAGAAACGGTGCAGATCATGGGAACCCTCCCCCTTTTCCTGGAGGTTAACGGCCTGGAGGTGGCGGAAGGCCGGGGTCTCTGGGCGGGGGACGACAAGTTCATGCGTAAGGTAGCCCTCATCGGAGCCGATCTGAAGGAAACCCTCTTCGGCACCGAAGAAGCCCTGGGACAGTTGATCCGCCTGCCCGGCGTAGGAGAGGTCCGGGTGGTGGGGGTCCTGAAGCGGAAGGAGCAGAACGTCATCGCCTCGGTGGCCAACTTCGACAACACCTACAACAACACCCTCTTCGTTCCCGCCGCCACGGTGGAAAGACTGGGCGGCAGTTCTTTTATCTATTTCCTTCAGGGCGAGGCGGTATCGGAAGACCGGATCGACGAGGCCGTGGCGGATATTTTAGCTATCCTGCGGTACAACCATGGGAAGTACGGGGGAGTGCATGACAAGTTCATGGTGGAATCCATGGGGGGTCTCATCGACACCATCGGGTCCACCATCAAAACCCTGACCCTTTTCATCAGCTTCATCGCCGGCATCAGCCTGGTGGTAGCGGGGGTGGGGGTAATGAACATCATGCTGGTATCCATCAAGGAAAGGACCCGGGAGATCGGGACCCGCAAGGCCCTAGGGGCGGCGCCCTACGTGATCCTTAACCAGATCATGCTGGAAACGGTGATGCTCTGCGGCACCGGGGGTCTCCTGGGAGCCCTCCTTTCGGCGGTGTCGGTGCATACCATCGCCCGTTACTCCGGCTGGCCCGGATTGATTAACGGCAAAATGCTCATCGTCTCGGTGGCCCTCTCCCTGGTAACGGGCCTCATCTTCGGGCTTATCCCCGCCTCCCGGGCTGCGGACATGGACCCCGTGGAGGCCTTACGGTATGAATAAGAGGATGTTCTTCCCCGGTTCCGGCCCAGGCCGCCTTGGGGGTTAAAATTTTTCCAGCACGGTCCGGTAAAACCGGACCATCCCTTGAAAATCATCACGGCTGATTCTCTCGTTAACTCCGTGGACGGTCTTGAGAAGCTCCGCATCCGTTTTAAAAGGGGCGAACCGCAGAATCCGGGGAGCCAGGTCCCGGTAAAACTTAGAGTCCGTGGATGCGGTCATAAGATAGGGCGCCGCCACGGTGCCGGGAAAACACTCCTCGATAAACTGTAAGAACCTTTCGGTTACCGCCGGATCTTCCGACGATTCCAACACGGGGTCGTTGGAGGGCCATCCGTCGAACTCCTCCACGGTGACACCGGTGCCCCGGAGGAGGGTCTCCGCCCGGGCTTTGATGGAAGCCATGGTGTCTCCCGGAAGGATCCGGTAGTTCACCACCGCCTCGGCAGACCCGGGGAGGACGTTTTCCCGGGTACCGCCGCTTATCAGGGTGACCGCCTGGGTAGTCCGCACCAGCGGAGCGGTGGCACCGGAGGCGGCGAAGGCTTTCACCAACAGCGGACCCGTCAGGGGCAGGGCCAGCAACAGTGCTTTCATAGGCCCCCGGGCATGGGGGGTTAGGGTTTTAAGAAACCGCAGCACCACCGGATTCAGCCGAGCCGGATACGGGTGCTTCTCCAGGATCGTCACCGCCTTCGATAGATGACCGATGGCGGTGTGAACCGGAGGTGATGAGGAGTGGCCCGTTTCACCGGCGCAGGAGAGCTTCAGGGATCCCATCCCCTTCTCCGCCACCCCCACCAGCGCCACGGGGTTTTTCAGCAGGGGATTCAGCATCCCCCGGGTCACCGCCCCCCCCTCATCCAGAATGTACCGGAAATGCAGGCCCCGGTCTGCCAAAGAACGGGCCATCATCCCCGCGCCCCGGAGGCCCGCCACCTCTTCATCTCCCCCGAAAGCAAAGTAGAGGTCCCGCTCCGGCCGGTACCCCCCGGAGGCCAGCTGATCCACCGCCTCCAACAGCGCCGCCAGCGGGCCCTTGCAGTCCAGACAACCCCGCCCATAGAGGACATCGCCATCGATGACTCCCTCGAAGGGGGGATGGGTCCAACCCGATTCACCGGCTCCCACCACATCAAAGTGAGCCAGATAGAGGTCCGGCTCCAGTCCCGGATCGGATCCCTTCCACCGGTAGAGTAAAGCCAGGTCTTCGCTGATGAGAGTCTCCAGAACCCCCAGGGCCGAAGGAAACAGCTCTTTCAGCAGGGGTTCTACCGCCGTAAAGGCCTGCCGGTCGTAGAGGCTGTAATCGGTGAAAGATTCGGTTTTCAAACGGATCAGACGGGAAAGCTTTTCCAGGGGATCCCTTCCGGCGGATTCTTCGCTGTGATTCAACATGTTACGGCTCCTGGCTTTGAGAGTTTGATCCATTCTACCGTTGAAGAAACCACCTATTCAATACCACCGTAAGCTGGTATACTGCCCCCTATGAAACAATACGATTCCATTCAACCGAAACTGGCGGTTCTCATAGACGCCGATAACGCTCAGGCTACCATCGCAGACGGCCTGTTTGCGGAAATAGCGAAATACGGTGTGGCCTCGGTGAAGCGGATCTACGGCGACTGGACCAGCACCCATCTGCGGAGCTGGAAGGATGTCCTTCTCACCTACGCCATCAGTCCGATCCAGCAGTTCTCCTATACTTCAGGAAAAAATGCCACCGACAGTGCCATGATTATCGATGCCATGGACCTTCTTTATACCGAAAACCTGGACGGTTTCTGCGTCGTCTCCAGCGACTCCGACTTCACCCGCCTCTGCTCCCGGCTTCGGGAAGCGGGACTTGTGGTCTACGGTTTCGGAGAGCGGAAAACCCCCAAACCCTTCGTCAATGCCTGTGACAAATTTATTTACGTGGATATCCTCAGGCGGGGCGACGACGAGGATGAAGACGAAGAAGAGAAAGCCGCCGCCATGGTTAAACGGATGGGCACCAACGACCTGAAACAAGACTCCCGGCTAGTGAGTCTCCTCCGGAATGCCGTGGAAGATACCGCCGACGAAACCGGATGGTGCTACCTTTCCAATGCCGGCCAGATCATTGCCAAGAAATCTCCCGAGTTCGACCCCCGAAACTACGGTTATAAAAAGCTCGGAGAACTCTTTAAGGCCACTCAGCTCTTCGACATGGACGAAAAATGTACCTACGTCAGAGATAAAAGAAGAAAAAAGGAAGATAATAAGGCCTAACGCTGATCCACCACCCTAACCGCCTTGCCCTCTTTCACCGGTAAAAACCCCGGTTCGTGAAGCTCTACCTGTGGATTAATCGAGATGGAAGCTTTGAGCATCTCCTTTATCCGGTGCTTCAGGGCGTAAAGGTCCCGGGTGTCGTCGGTCAAAATCGCCGGCCCCACCTCGGTCTTCACCGTAAGCTTGTCCAGAGCCCCTTCTTTTTCAACCACAATTAGGTAATTGGTTCCTACCTCGGGGAGGCCCATGATCACTTCCTCGATCTGGCTGGGAAAGACGTTCACCCCGTTGATGATGAGCATATCGTCGGTGCGCCCCTTGATCCGGGCGATCCGGCGGTGGGTCCGGCCGCAGCGGCACGGTTCATCGATGATCCGGGTCAGGTCCCGGGTCCGGTATCTCAGAATGGGCATGGCCTCCCGGTGCAGGATGGTAAAAACCAGTTCCCCCTCCTCTCCGTCGGGCACCGGCTCCAGGGTGTCCGGGTCTACCACCTCCATGATATAGGCGTCTTCCCAAACGTGCATTCCCGCCTTGTAAACGCATTCAAAGGCCAACCCGGGGCCGTTCATCTCCGAAAGTCCGTAGGAGTTGTAGGCGTCCATGCCGTAGAGTTCTTCAATTTTCAGGCGGATGTCTTCGCTGTGAGGTTCGGCCCCGATGAACGCCTTTTTAAGGCAGAAATCAGAGAGACTGAACCCCGATTCTTCCAGCTTGGTATAGATATGGAGAAGATAGCTGGGGGTGGCGTGGACCACGGTGGTCTGAAAATCCCTCATCATCTGAAACTGCCGCCGTGTATTGCCGGCACTGGCGGGAATCACCAGCATTCCCAGATTCTCCGCCCCGTAATGGAGCCCCAGGCCGCCGGTAAACAACCCATAGGTCATCATATTCTGAAAAACATCCTCCGGAGTGCCGCCGGTGCAGACCACCGACCGGGTGGTAATATCGGTGCTGTTCTTCAGGTCCCCGGCGGTAAGATAGATCACCGTGGGCTTTCCGGTGGTACCGCTGGAAGCATGGAGCCGTACCACATCGGTCTTGTCCACCGCCAGCATGCCGTAGGGATAGGAATCCCGCAGATCGTGTTTGGTGGTAAAGGGGATTTTCTGCAGGTCCTTCAGGGTTTTGATTGATTCAGAGGAAGTTATCCCCGCTTCGGTCAGCTTTTTCCGGTAAAAAGGAGTCTTCATCGCCTGGTCTACCTGAGTTTTAAGCCGTTTCAGCTGAAGAGCCTCCAGCCCCTCCCTGGTCATAGTTTCTTTATCCCGGTCCCAGTATCGAATATCCATAAAGTCCCTCCGGACCGTTTGAGTTGTGGGTAATGGAACGGCACCGCCGGTCAAGGGGTGCCTCAAAATCAGCCCGTTGCCGACGCACCCAGTTCGAAAGCCCGCTTGTTGGAAGCCACCACATCTTCTCCCTTCGGGCCGAACAGGTCTTCGATCGCCTTGAGGAGGATGTCCCGTCCCACGGGGAGTCCCGGGGAAGCCGCCCCCACCATAACCATGTTGGTGCCCCTCAGGTTCCCCGCTTCCTTAGCCAGGGCCTTATCATCCACCACCCGGGCCCGGGGCAGTGCTTCCACCCGGGCAATCACAGTGTCCAGCTCGGGGTAGTTGGGAATATTAACCACCGGATTCATGGAGGTAATCACCTCCCCGGATTCTTTCAGATAATCGGTGTACCGGAGGCTTTCCAGGGGCTCCATACTCAGGATGAGATCCGCCCCGCCTCGGGGCACCAGGTCTCCGGGAATAACCCCATCGGAGATACGCAGGTGGGACAGGACGGCTCCGCCCCGCTGGGCCATACCGTGGACCTCAGACTGCCGCACCTTCAAACCCGCCATCATGGCGCCCCTGGCGATGATGGCCGCCACGGATAATACTCCCTGGCCGCCCACTCCCGATAATATTATGTCGTACTTCATGCCTGTCCCCCGCGCTTCTTTTTCTTAGCCGTTTCGATGCATTCCCTGAGAGAGATCACCACCGAAAGGCCCCGGTACTCCATCTCTTCTTTGAGGATGTTCACGTTTTCCTCCAGATTCTTTTTCAAGGGAATCATGGTACGGATGTGACCGGGATCCACTCCGACACCCCGGACGACGTTCTCCAGAGCCGAGGAAGGTATGATGGTTTTCTGCCCCCCCGTCATGGCCACGGTGGAATTGTCCACAATCACCAGGGTCATATTGGCGTTCACCGACACCGCATCGATCAGACCGGTAATACCGCTATGGAGAAAGGTGGAATCCCCAATCACCGCCAAGACGGGATGGAAACCGCCGTCGGCGGCGCCCCGGGCCATTCCCACCGAAGCGCCCATACATACGATAGTTTCAATGGCGCCATGGGGAGGCAGGGCGCCCAAGGCGTAACAGCCAATGTCGGAAGTTACGATGGCACTCTCGTAGCCCTCTTTGGCCTTGTTGATGGCTTCATAAGTATCGGCGTGGGGACAGCCCGCGCAGAGTTGCGGAGGCCGCCCCGGAAGATCCTCCGGTTCGGAAATCCCCTTCCGGGGAGAGAGTCCCAGGGCGGGACGGAGGTTATACGGGCTCGATTCCCCGG
>CAYYNJ010000003.1:4555-20398 GCA_964472775.1 uncultured Spirochaetaceae bacterium | reverse complement strand
CTGCCCAATTAGGTGGAAATTTTCGAGCCTTTCAGACCAGGCCGGCACGCTGCAGCGGGACGGATGTTATCCGGGTTCAATTCCCCGGTGGGAGGAATCCGGCCGTCCAGTTTACCCGCAATGAACACCTTGGGGGGAATCAATCCCCGTAAAAGCCGCTCCACGTAGGGAACCCCCTCCTCAACCACCACCACCTTACTTACTTGACCGCAGAATTTACGCACCTTCTCCACCGGAATGGGATAGGCGCTGATGTGCAGGTGCGACGGTTTTTCCGGTAAATCCGGCAGGTTTTCTTCGTAGTAGTTCCGGCCCAGACCGGTGGTAATAACCCCCACCCCCTGGCTGGCGTATCCCAACTCCATGGGATTGTGGGGAGTCTCTTCGGTGTATTCAAGAAACGCCTTCTGCCGCTCCAGCAAAGAGGCCCAGTTCTGCCGGGCCAGGGCGGGAAGGAGCATCCAGCGCCGGGGATCCTCCGCCTTTTTCAGGGCATTGGGTTCCCGGGGATCCCCCAGGGAGACCACCGCCCGGGAGTGGGCCAGCCGGGTGACCAGCCGGATCATAACAGGAATGTTAAACCGTTCGGAAAGGTCGAAGGCTTCCCGGGTCATTTCGTAGGTTTCCTGCTGGTTTCGCGGCTCCAAGCAGATAATTTTGGCAAAATCCGCCAGATAACGGCTGTCTTGCTCATCCTGGGAGGAGTGCATCCCCGGATCATCCGCCACGGCCAGGACAAAACCGCCCCCTATTTGAGTCAGGGCGGAGTTTACAAAGGGGTCCATGGCCACATTCAAACCCACGTGTTTCATGGTAACCAAAACCCGTTTTCCCACGAAGGAAGTGCCCAGGGCGGATTCGTAGGCGGTTTTCTCATTGGTACACCAGTTCACAACGGGCTTAAAAGTCATCCCCGGATCGGCTCCCAGACGGTTCTGGTTGTACCTTTCCAGGAATTCAATAATCTCGGTGGACGGTGTGCCGGGATATCCGTAGGCCGCAGAGATTCCCGCATGAAGGGCCCCCATGGCCAAGGCTTCGTCCCCTAAAAGAACCATTTCACTCATAAACTCTCCTATGTAAACATCCCGTGCCGGGCATGATGAATGCGATTATTATAGGCAACCCCCACCCAGAGGTCTACCATAAAAGGATCTTTTTGCCGATTTCAGCAGGGAGTCATGGTACAGGACGGGGTGATGTCTTGTCAAACAGGGTCGAAAAGAACCGCAGGAATTATGGTGAGGGTCAGCAACCGTGATAAAAAAAACCGCCCACCATGGTGGACGGTCAAAAAAACTGTTGAATAATTCAGGCTGCGGCGGAGTCGCTGGACTTTGTCTTCCCTTTTTCAGACTGCCGGTCCCAGTGAAAGAGACCGAAGAAAATAATCGCCAGGGTAACCAATGCCAAAGACCCATAAGCCAAGGTAATGCCGATTTCAGAAAAAGCCAATGCCGTCTCCTCTAAAATACAGAAATATTAACTTCCTGCAGTATAGCTCAGGAACCACCTCTTGTTAAGCAATATTTGATATACTCTTGCGGTTTTCTTTATTAAATTTTTCCACAGCCGGGAGAAATACTGGAAGGTTTTTTAAGATTCCGGTAAAGTACCCATGGAAATTGAATTCAGGGAGTGCATTTCCCATGAACGAATACCTAGATATCCGGGTTGAAAAAGTAATCGACAGCCTCCGCACCCTGGGCTTGTTCATTCAAGATCTGGAGAACGATCGGGCCTACCCCAACGCCCTATGGCAGAGCATGGGGTACAGCGAGGAAGAGATGCGGGAACTCCGGTTCCTGGAATTGGTTCACCCCGACGACCGGGAAATGGTAGAAAAATCCGTAAGGGAATTCTTGAGCTCTCAACGGGGCATCAGCAACGTTCAATTCCGCCTCAGGAACAAGGAAGGCCGGTACCGGTGGATTCTTTCCAACTGCATCGCCCTTAAATGGCGCGATGACGGCCGGGTGGTTCAATACCTGGGATTTGATCAGGACATTACCGAAGAGGCGGAGTCAAGGATAAAGGCGGAAAAAGCCCTGATGGAAGCCGAAACCCTTAGGTCCGCCACCGCCGCCATTACCTCCAATCTCAACCAGCAGGCCGTGGTCAACAGCATCCTGGAACAGGCTATCCGGGTTATCTCCTTCTCCAGCGCCTCGGTGCAGCTCCTATCGGGCCAAGAACTGGAGATCGTGGGGGGCATCGGTTTTCCTGAAGATTTCCCCGTGGAGGGTCTCAGGTTTACCGTAACCGAGGGAACCCCCAATGTGGAGGTGATCCGGAACAAAATCGCCCTGATAGTCGGAAAGGATTTAAATCAACGGTATCCTGCCTTCATCGACCGGGCTAAAACGAAGATCAAATCGTGGATGGGGGTCCCCCTGTTGGTCAACGGCAAAGCCATCGGCATGATCGCCTTCGACAGCTCCCGGGAGGAGGGCTTTTCACCCGCAGACCTTGAATTGGCCCAGGCCTTCGGCAACCAGGTGGCCATTGCCCTGGAGAACGCCCGGCTCTACGAGGAAACCAAAAAACAAGCCATCACCGATCCTTTGACCGGGAGCTTTTCCCGGCGGTACCTCTACACCAGCCTCACCAAGCTCAGCAGCATGGCCTTCCGGACAGGAACACCCTTGTCCCTCATCATCTTCGATGTGGACGACTTTAAGATATTCAACGACCGCTACGGCCACCAGCTGGGAGACGAGGTCTTAAAAATCGTGGTGGAACTGGCCGATACGGTATTAAGAAAAACCGACATCCTCTGCCGTTACGGCGGAGAAGAATTCGTCATCCTCCTTCCCCAGACCGGGCCGGAAGAGGCCCATATCATCGCCGAGAGGATCCGGAAAAAAGTGGAAACCCAGGCAATCCTGCCTGGCATCGACAGGGCCGTCACCATCAGCCTGGGATGCGCCCTCTTCGAATCCTCCGATTTCAACCAGATCGACCACTTCATCTACCGGGCCGACATGGCCCTCTACGAAGCTAAAAACAGCGGCAAGAACCGAACCTCCGGGCCTACTCAGGCCTGAAGCAGTGTCCACGGTGCGAAACACAAGGTAAATCTAACCATTTATTTCAGGCCCCGCATCGGGAAGATCCACGGGACACACCATCCCCCTGGTCAGAGGGAAGGCAAGCACCGCCGCCGCGGAGGCAGCCAGAAAAACCGGGGTGAAGCCCAGAAGCATCACCAGGGCCCCCATCACCACCGGCGCTAAGGCCAGGGTCAGGTTAAAGGTCCCAAACACTCCGGTATAAAGGGCCCTGTTATGGTCGTTGGAAATCTCCATGAGAACCGCTTCGCTTGTCACTTTCTGGGCTCCCAGATAGAGCCCTGTCAGGGTAAATACGGCAAGAAATACCTGACGGGGAATACGTCCTGCCAGAATCACCGCCGTCAGGGGCACCAACATCCCCAGCACACTCCAAACCGCCATCATTCCCTTGAACCCCCGGGCCTTAACCACCCGGGGCCAAATGAGGTTGCCGGCGATCATTCCGCCGATTTGAATGAGCAGAAGGTTCCCCAAATACTCTTGCTCCAGGCCGTAGGAACGGCGGGTCAGGGCCACATAAAAAGGGAGAAGCACCGTCCCCAGCCCCAGGAGGTTGGCCGCCGTGATATATCGCCGGAGATTCCGGTCTGCCCGAAGCAGCCCGGGGATGGAACGGAGGGTGTTCCAGATGCCGCGGTTTCCGTCGGGGAGTGCTGTAACCGGCTCCCGGAGACCCCAGAATCCCAGGGAAGCCAGTAAAAGAGCTCCCGAAGCAAGGCCGAAAAGCAGCACATAGCTGCCCGGGGCGTCCCGGGCCGTTAAAATCCAGCGGGTCAACAGAGCCGACAAAAGAATTCCCACGCTCATAAAAGCCTGACGGAGGAGAACGAACCGGCGCCTCAGGCCGCCGCGGAAGCTTTTCCCCACCAGATCCAGGTAGCTGATCCCGGCAAAGGCGCCGCTGAGGGTAAACAGCAGCAGCTCTCCGTAGAGAACGATAAAGGCCGCCCCGGGGGCCCAGCGGTCCGCCGTCCGGATGGAAACGGCCAGTAGAGCCATGGCCAACACCCGCAGATTAATCGCAAGAAGCAGGTACGGCTTTTTACGGGGCCGCCCATGAAGCCAGCCCGCAAAGAGAAGCTGCCCCGCCAGGGGAACCCCCACCATGATCCCCGTCAGAATTCCCAGGTGAAGTTCACCGCCCCCCAGCTTTAAAAAAAGGGAGGGAAGAACGGTATTTATATCGGTGAAGGTGGTGGTCACCGCCAAAAGGGCGGCATGCCAGAGAAAGGCTCGGTAATTCCAGGATTCCTGCTGATTCATGGGATTCTCCCTTATCCGGGAAGAATACACCATCACGCCTCTCCTTTAAAGTACATCCTTAATATTTTCTATATAGTAACACCGCCTGAGAAAAACTTTCCGCCGCCCCTTACAATTCTCAACTTGTCTTTCTCTCTTTTTGCTTGTATCCTGGGTTTCAGGCAACCGATACATCTTATTGCGGGGAGGATAGAGTGACAACCCTGACCAACATACTAACAAACGGAACACGAAATCTTGACACACCGGCGCTGAATTTTGTTGAAGGTGACCGGGAAGAAAGCTACAGCTACGGCGAACTTCAGGATCGGGCCGCCCTGCTCCGGGGATTCATGGCGTCCCGGGGGATTGGAAAAGGGGACCGGGTCGTCCTGGTCAGTGAAAATAGACCTCATTGGGGGGCGGTGTACCTCTCCGTGGTGAGCCACGGGGCGGTGATAGTGCCGATTCTGACCGATTTTGCCGAAGCCCAGATGAGCAACATCATGGAACACAGCGGTGCTGCCCTGGTGTTTGCCTCGGAGAAACAAAAGGCCAAGGTGGCTTCCTACTGCCAAGAAAAGGGTGTCCCCCTGGTACTGCTGGAGTCCTTAACGGAGCTATTGAAGAACCCCAAAGCAGCCCCCGTGGCTCCGGCGGAGCTGGGCGGTGAAGATCTGGCGGCGATTCTCTACACCTCGGGAACCACCGGAACCTCTAAGGGGGTGATGCTGACCCATGAAAACCTGACGGCCAATATAAAGTCCTGCGGAAAGGTTAACCCCCTCACCGCAGAGGACCGGTTCCTGTCCCTCCTTCCCCTGGCCCACACCTACGAATGCACCATCGGGCTGCTCTTTCCTTTGAGCCACGGGTCGTCCATCAACTACATCAAGGGAGCCCCCACACCCCGGATTCTCATGGACGCCATGGCGAAGATCAAGCCCACCTGCGTCCTGTCGGTGCCTCTGCTTATCGAGAAAATCTACCGGCAGAAGGTGGCAGCGGCCCTCTACAAAGGACCGGTACTGCCTCTGCTGATGAAACTGCCTCCTCTAAGAAAACTCCTTCACACTGCGGCGGGGAAAAAACTCTATAAATCTTTCGGGGGGGCCCTCACCTTCTTCGGTGTCGGCGGTGCCGGGTTGGCCCCCGACGTGGAAAGGTTTCTCAAGGATGCCCGGTTCCCCTACTCCATCGGTTACGGCCTCACCGAGACGGCGCCCCTTCTGGCGGGATCTCCTCCGGCCCAGCAGGCCTACCGCTCCACCGGCCCCGCCGTGGAGGGGGTTACCCTGCGCATCTCCGATCCCAATCCCAAAACCGGGGTGGGGGAGATCCAGGCCCGGGGACCCAACATCATGACCGGCTACTACAAGGATCCCGACAAAACCGCCGAAGCCTTCACCGCCGACGGCTGGTTTAAGACCGGAGACCTGGGAGAACTCTCCCGGAAGGGTTATCTCTACATCCGGGGAAGGCTGAAAAACCTTATACTCGGCGCCAACGGAGAGAACATCTATCCCGAAGAGGTGGAATCCATCCTGGTGGAAAACGCCCTGGTGGAAGAAGCCCTGATGGTTCAAAAAGGCAAGGAGCTGGTGGGTCTTATCTACCTGAACGCCGAAAAGCTGCAGCAGGAATTTGAGAACCAGAAGGCTCAGCTGAAGGTTCACTGGGAAAAGGGTAAACACGGAGTGGAGCTTCTTCGGAAAGAACTGGATGCCTACAAGGAAGAGATTCTCGAACGTATAAGGCAGGAGGTAAACCAGCAATTATCTCCGGGAGCCCGGCTCACCAAACTGGTTGAACAGTCCAACCCCTTCGAGAAAACCCCGTCCCTGAAGATAAAAAGATACCTTTACGCCTGATCGGTCATCCCCGGAAGAGTTCTTCTTCCGGGGATCTATTCGTCCTTAAGCCAGCCCTCTTCCACAGCCCTGCGGGCGTGGGCATTCAGATAGTCCCAGAACAGAGGGAACGGCTCCAACACGGGACGCATTCTGTCCAGTACCTGGGAAAGGGCCACCCCATGCTCCATCCAGGAAATGCCCCGGGTAGCCATGTTGTGCAGGAAGGGTTGGAATCGGTCCATTAAAGCGGCAAACCGGGCTTCCGGGGTGGACCGGTCTTCAAACTCATGCCAGAGAGCCATCACGTCGGCCCCGGTGTCGTCGGGGAGGAGCCCGAAAATTCGGCGGGCCGCTGCCTCTTCTCTCTCGGCCTTGTCCTCGTTGGCCTTGTCATCGAAAAGATAGGTATCACCGGCATCGATCTCCACCAAGTCGTGAATCAGCACCATCTGAACCACCCGGGCCAAATCGGTTCCCGCCGGGGCATACTCGGATAGAATCATCGCCATGACGGCTATATGCCAGGAATGCTCGGCGTCATTTTCCCGCCGGCGGGCATCCATGAGGTAGGTCTGGCGGAAAATATTTTTAACCTTGTCAATTTCCCTAATAAAATCTAACTGACGGGCAAACCTTTCGCTGTTAGGCTCCAAGATGCTCCTCCTTTAATCTCTTCGATCACCGCTGCGGCGGTCGCCCTGCCTCCGGTCACCGGTACTCCGGGGCTGAGGACGATAGGCTCCGGTTTGAATCATGCGGTCGTAGGTTTTTCGGGGCAGGGACAGGGTGACGTCTTTCAACGCTTCGGATCCGGAGAGCTCCGCCAGCCTGAGAAGGCCCTGAAGAAAGGGAATGCTCGGCCCGGTTGTTTCGATCCTCCGGGCCAGGGATCGTTCCAGAAGTCCCATACCGCCTCCTTCTAAAGACACCGATGATTTTGGGTCATATCCCTCAGCCCATCCGGGTAAAGGCCCGGCGAAAACCAGCCAGGGAATTTTCGATGGTGGAATCATCCACACAGAAGGAGATACGAAAGTAGCCGGGGGCGCCGAATCCCCGGCCCGGGACGGTGAGGATCCGTTCTTCCTGAAGGACAGCTACGGCTTTAAGATCGTCTCCGCCCGGTGCCTCGGGAAAGAGATAGAAGGTTCCCCGGGGTACTTCAAACCGGTAGCCCATCTCCGACAACCCCCGGCAAAGCAGGTCTCTCTTTCGACGGTAGAGGTTGATATCCACGGTATTTCCCTGGAGCCGGCCCACCACCCGCTGCATCAGGGCCGGGGCATTGACGTAACCTAAAATGCGGTTGCAAAGCACCGCACCGTTTATCAAGTTCTGCCGGTCCTCCGCCTCGGGGTGGATGGCGAGCCAGCCGATCCGTTCTCCCGGCAGGGAGAGATCCTTGGAGTAGGAGGTGACCACGAAGCTGTTGCGGTAATGGCGGAACACACTGGGCACCACCGCCCCGTCGAAGACTATCTTCCGGTACGGTTCATCGCTGATGAGATAGATGGTTCGGCCCAACTGCCGGGACTTTCTATCCAGCAGGGCCCCCAAATCATGAATGGTTGCTTCATCGTAAATCTTTCCCGTTGGATTATTGGGAGAGTTGATGATCACCGCTGCGGTGGTTTTATCCATCCGCTCTTCCAGGGCGTCCAGATCCAGGTTAAACCCGGGTCCTCCGGGAACCGGTTCCAACACTCCGCCGTGATTATCCAGGTAGAATCCGTATTCCACGAAATAGGGCGTAGAAACCAGCACCTTATCACCGGGATTTACGATAGTCTTTAAGGCGACATTGAGTCCTCCGCCGGCTCCGCAGGTCATCAGGACGCCCTCGGCCCCGGGGTTAACCCCCTGGTCCCGGAAAATCTCTTCCGCCACGGCGGCCCGCACCCCGGGATATCCCGCATTGGGCATGTAGCCGTGCTGCCCCGGTTCCCGCAAAGCGGCGGTATCGGAGAGAACCTGAAAAAACTCTTCCGGCGGCTCTACATTCGGGTTGCCTATGCTGAAATCGTAGACACTCTCCGGTCCGTACTGGGCCCTCAAGGCCGCTCCGGTTTCAAACATCTTCCTGACCCAGGAAGAATTTTCCATCATCTTGAGAATCTTTTCTGCCGCCGCCATCAGTTGCTCCTTCGGGGATGGTAACCAGTATTTTGGTATTAGTATCGGATAAACTCTACATGAGAAGCGGGGAATTGACAAGTCAGGGGGCTGAACAGGGCTTTTTCCCCACCGGAAGGGAGAAGTATAATTTATAGCATTTATAGTAATTCTTCTATTTTCTTATTTTTATTGTATTGCCAACCCCTCTTTCTTGCCAAAACATAGGCCCTTGGCTATTTTTGCTACAAATGTTATAGATTAAAGAACAAAATGGTATTCAGAAAAGACTTGGCAATTGCCCTTCCATCGAATAAACTGAATATCAAATCTCTATACTCTAAAAGGAGAGTAATTAATGAAAAAACTCTTACTTGTCTTGCTCGTTGCAAGCCTGGCCCTCACCGCCTATGCCGGTGGCCAGAAGGATGCCGCCGCTCCCGCAGCAGGCGGAGAACCCGTTGTCTTTAACTTCAACAACGGTGCCGAACCCGAATCTCTGGACCCCGCCGTTATCGAAGGGGTGCCCGAGCACAACATCTACATGAGTCTTTTTGAAGGCCTTGTGTCCTACGACCCCGAGACCCTCGGTGCCGTGCCCGGCCTGGCCGAGTCCTGGACCGTCTCCGACGACGCCCTGACCTGGACCTTCAAACTCCGGAAGACCAATTGGAGCGACGGTGTACCCATCACCGCCCAGACCGTGGTTGATTCCTGGCTCCGGTTCATGGCTCCCGAGACCGCTGCGGTCTACGCCTACCTGCCCGCCATGGTCATCAAAGGCGCCGCCGAATACAACGCCGGCGAAGCGGGCCCCGAAACCGTGGCCGTCCGGGCCCTGGACGACTACACCTTCCAGTTTGAACTGACCGGCCCCGCCCCCTACGTTCTCGGTATGCTTCCCCACTACGCCTTTGCGGTAGTGCCCATGCACGCCATCGAGAAATACGGCGATGCCTGGACCCGCCCCGAAAACTTCGTGGGTAACGGTCCCTTCACCCTGGACAGCTGGATTCCCCAGGACAAGATCGTCATGAGCAAGAACGCCTCCTACTGGGATGCCGGCGCCGTTGGCATCGACCAGCTGATTTTCTACCCCATCGACGACGAAAATACTTCTCTCAACATGTTCCTCCAGGGCGACATCGACTGGATCGAAACTGTTCCCAGCGCCCGGCTGGACGAGATGAAACTGCGGGACGACTACCACAACAACGCTTCTTTTGTCACCTACTACTACGAAATCAACCACACCATGGAGCCCTTCAGCGACGTGCGGGTGCGGAAAGCCCTGGCCATGGCCATCGACCGCCAGGAACTGGTAGACCGGGTAACCCGGGGCGGACAGTTCCCCGCCTACGGCCTGACTCCTCCCCTGGCCCTCTACCCCGAAGTAGTGGCGTTTGAAGAAAACTACGACGAAGCCCGGGCCCTTCTGGCCGAAGCGGGCTTCCCCAACGGTGAAGGATTCCCCGAGTTTTCCATCCTCTACAACACCAACGAAGGTCACAAACAGATCGCCGAATATGTCCAGCAGAAATGGGCGGAAGTTCTCGGCCTCAACTGTACCATCGAAAACCAGGAATGGGCCACCTTCCTGGACAGCCGTCAGAACCAGCAGTTCTCCGTCGCCCGGGCGGGATGGCAGGGCGACTACGTCGACCCCAACACCTTCCTGACCGACCTGCTCCACTCTACCTCTGGCAACAACGACGGAAAGTATAACAATCCCAAGTTCGACGCCCTCCTGGCCAAAGCGGCCACCATGCCCGACGGACAGGCCCGGTACGACGTTCTGCGTGAAGCCGAAACTCTGGCCATCGGCGAAGACATGGCCATCATCCCCTTCTACTACTACGCGTCGGCCAACTGGATCGACACCGATGTCTGGGGCGGCTGGTACACCACCATTCAGGACATTCATCCCTTCAAGAACATCTACAAGAAATAGATTCTTTTCGGGAACTTTACAGGGGCCGCCTTCGGGCGGTCCCTTTTTTTTCTTCTGTTTTGAAGCCCCGGAACTTTTTTGAGGTAGAGAAGAGTATGAAACAAGCCCCGCCCCTCATTCTTTTTTTGACCTTCACCCTTCTCTTAGGCAGCTGCTTCTTCTTCGTTCCAGGCTGCACCCCCCGGGAAGCGGAAGAATTGACCGTTCTTTCTTGGAACGTGGAGAACCTCTTTGATGACGTGGACAACGGTACCGAATACCGGGAGTACAAGCCCGGGGACGACTGGACCGCCCGGGATTACCATCAGCGGATGATTCTGCTCTCCCGGGTGATTGAAGAAGCGGTGCCGGGAGGGCCTGACATCATCCTGCTTCAGGAGGTGGAAAACCAGAACGTCCTGGACACATGGAATAACCGGTACCTTAAAAATCTCGGCTACCAGGCGGCCCTGGCCGCCCCCTCCCCCGGGGCGGCTACCATCGGTATCCTCAGCCGATTCCCCGTGACGGAGTACCGGCTGCACCGTACTGAAAGGGAAGGATACACCCTGGGCCGCCCCATCGCCGAAACGGTGATCCAGGCTCCCGGAGGCGACCTGCGGCTCTTTAACAACCACTGGAAATCCAAATCCGGCGGGGCCGACGAGACCGAACCGCTTCGCCAAGCCTCGGCGGAAGCACTGAAACGGCGTATTTCAGAACTGTCCCCGGGGGAAGGCCCCCTCATTCTGGGGGGCGATTTCAACGAAGCCCCGGATGAGTATCTCCTGCGGGGGGCGTTACGGCCCACCGCCCTGATGGTTCCCCAAGGAACAAGGGGGTTTTCGGAAGATCAATTGCGTCTCTGTTTAGTGATAGCCCCCATGACAGAATATCCTCCGGCCCAAGACGCCCCAGGGAACCTGGAGGGGCCTCTCGACTTCTTTACCCCCTGGCCCCTCATGGAGGGAGGATCCTATCATTACAACGGAAACTGGGAAAGAATAGATAATTTTTTTCTCAGCGGCGACCTCATGGACGGGGAAGGCTGGGAGTGGAAAGCCAGCAGGGTCATCAGAGAATCCTGGATGCTGACCGACCGGGGGACTCCCCGGGGCTGGAACCGGGAAGCAGGGACGGGTTATTCGGATCACCTGCCCCTGCTTCTGACACTGAGGTATGAAAAACCTTAAAGATCCAGGTCATCCAAAGTTATGGTAATCTGATTGGCAGAACAGATGTCTACCCCCCAACTTGAGTAGGAATCCCCTTCGTCGTCTACCAGCTTAATATCAAAAATACAGTGATCCCCGTATCCGGAAAAACTGACATCGAAGGAATCACCGTCGAGCAGGACCTCGTCGGCGCCGAGAAGATCTTCTTCCCAATCGTCGGCATAGTCCGGAGACACATAAATATGATAGATGGTGAATCCCGTCTGATTGTTGATGGCGAAGTTCTGCGGCGCCCCCTCCTCTGTTTCTTCTATGAACAGGTCATCCAGGGTCAGGATAACCTTGCTGCGGCCGCAGACATCGTACTCCCACTTGATATAACTGTCATCGTCAGAATCCACCGCCTTGATGTCAAAACGGCAGATGTCGGCATATTTACCTAACGGAATCGTAATGCTCCCTCCATCCAGGAGTACCTCGTCACCCAGCACATCATCACCCCAGGAGTCGGCGGTCTCGGGGGACACATACAAATAAAAAATATCATACCCCGTGCGGTTAATTACCGAGATGGCATCCAGGGCGCCTAGCATGGCGGGAACCACGGCCAGCAGAAGAATCAGCGCGCCCAGTCGTACTTTATTCATTCTCTCTTCCTCCCTTCTATGAACCCTAGTATATCCCATGGGGAATGATAAAATCAAAATAAATCCGCCTCTTACCGGTGTTTTGGATTGATTCCGGAAATGCTTTGACATTTTGGATTTTTTTGGTACAATTAGGGCTATATCGAGTACTTTAAGGATGCAGCATGTTAAAAAAGGACAAGAAAGTCAGGATCTACTCAGCCCTGGAAGTGGCCAATATCTGCGGTGTAGTCAATCAAACAGCCATCAATTGGATCAAAAATAGCCACCTTAAGGCCTTCACCTCCCCGGGGGGTCAGTACCGGGTTTACTCGGAAGATTTATATCAGTTCCTGAAAGAACGGGGCATGCGCATTCCCGACGGCTTGGCCAACCAAGAAGACCATACTTCGGTTAAAAGTTTGCTTATCATCGATGATGACGAAGACTTAAACAACCTCATTAGAGATTTTGTCCTTCGCAAGGCCGACAACCTGACGATATTCCAAGCCTTCGACGGTTTCGAGGCAGGTAAGATGATAGCCGACCATAAACCGTCTCTGGTTATCCTGGACATCGGCCTCCCCGGAGTAGACGGATTTAAGCTGTGCCGGACCCTCAAATCGGATCCCGACCTGAGGGCCACCAAGATCATTTCCATTTCAGGATTCAACAACCCGGAAGATGAAATGAAAATTCTCGACGAAGGAGCCGATCTCTTCATCCCCAAACCCCTGGATTTTCCAAAGCTCGTCACCGCCGTAAACACCTTCCTGGAGGGATAGCTCCTTGCCGGCCGCGATCCAGCTTATCGTCCGCGGCCGCGTTCAGGGAGTCGGTTTCCGTTACCACGCCCAACGTCAGGCTTCGCGGTTTCGCTTAACCGGCTATGTCCGGAACCTCCGGGACGGATCGGTGGAAATGGTCTGTGAGGGTGAAGAAGCCGATCTGGAAGAGTTTAAGCATTGGGCCGCTCAGGGACCCCCGGGAGCCCAGGTTTCCGAATTAAAAAGCCGAACCATTCCCTTCAAAGGGACCTACCTTCGTTTTAACGTGGAATACTAAAGAGACTTACCTACACCGATCTTCCCACGGACTTAGAGGAAGAGGAACTCCTGCTTCAGCGTATCAAGATAAAAAATCTTATGCCGCAACAGATCACCCCGGTTTATCAGGATCTTTACCACCTCACTCACCTGGAGAGCGGCGACCAGGGCGGGGGTGAAGGAAGGATTACCCAGTTCTTTTTCCGCTCCCGGTTCGCCGTTGCCGCCGTAAAGCCGGGAGAGAAGGCGGTCCCCCGGAAAAACCGTGGCCACTTGGCCGTACCAGCCTGCTATGGCGCCGTGGACCATGGGAATCTCTAAAGCCTCGGCGGTGCGTTCCAGGAGAAGCCGTGAGGGTATATTATCTAAGGCGTCCACCACCACATGATGGCCGGAACAGATCTCCCGGGCGTTCTCCTCCTTAAACATCTTCTGCAGGGGAACCACTTGAACCTGGGAATTGACCTTGCGCAAATGCTCCACTGCCACGGCGGTTTTAGAGAGGCCCAACACCTCTTCGGTGGCAAGAATCTGCCGGTTCAAATTCGACGCCTCAAAGACGTCACCGTCCAAGGCGGTCAGATACCCCACCCCCAACCGGGCCAGCATTTCCAGGATATACCCACCCAAACCGCCGCATCCTAAAACCAGGACTTTCTTGGTTCGTAGACTGAGATTTTCCTCTTCCGTTAAGGTAGACACATTCCGGGAATAACGGTTTTCCATCTTTTCCTCCCGCCTTTTCTCAAGAGTTATAGTATACCGTAAAAAATCCCCCGTAAACCGGAATATGTGAAGGAGAACCTACCATTCGGACCTGCGCTTCTCATACGCTGGGGAATAAAAAAAGCTGCCCAAACCCTGAAGTCTGGACAGCTAGATAAGACGCCTGAGGGCGTTCTATTTTTTCTTTCTTTTACCCTTCAATTTCCGTTGGGCTGCGGGAATCTCCGCCGGAGCCTCAATCTTGACGGGCTTTACGGTTTCTTCAGATTCCACCGCCTCCGGCTGTTCCGGCTTGACGGCGGATTTGATGCCGTACTTCTGGGAATCCCTTCCCTGTCTCCGCTTCCGGGATACGTTGCTCCAGAGAAGAAGCACCGGGGAAGCCACAAAGATAGATGAGTAGGTACCGACGATGACACCGACAATCATGGCCAGGGCGAAGTCCCTGATGGGCCCGCTGCCGAAGATGTAAAGCGCCACCACCGCTAAGAGGGTGGTTAAGGAGGTAATGATGGTCCGGCTTAGGGACTGGGTGATACTGGTATTAATCACCGAGTTAAAATTACTGTCCCGCATCATCTTCTGGTTCTCCCGGATCCGGTCGAAGATAACGATGGTATCGTTTAAGGAGTAACCGATGATGGTCAGCACCGCCGCAATGGTGGCGGTTACCACCTCCATCTGGAAGGCGCCGATGAACCCGAGCATGATCAACACATCGTGAACCAGGGCGGTCACCGCACTGACCGCAAAGGCCAGCTGGAACCGTATCCAGATATAGATGAGGATCAGGAAAAGGGCCATCACGGTCAGGGAGACGGTCTGGCTGCCCAGTTCACCGCTGAAGCGGGCCCCCACGTAGTCAGACTGTCTTACCAAAACCTGGTCGGCCCCGAAGGATCCCCCCAGCAGGTCAAGTATCTTCCGTGAAGTCACCTCGCTGAAATCTTCAACTTCCCCCGAGTCCAGTACCCGGATGAGGAATTCCTGATTCTCTGCGGGGCCCACCATCTGAATCTGAGGTCCTCCTATGGGTTCCAGGGTTTCCCGGATCTGATCGATCGACACGGGAGAAGAGGTCTGGGTGGCCACGTAGTTGACCACCGCCACGGTCTCGGAAACCACCATGGGGTAGCTGAAGCCCACAAGACGGCCGGCGGGGAGGCTTCGGGAGCCCACCACATCCATGGTCATCCCCGGCAGGCCGGAGAGGGCGTCAGAAAGGTCCCCCAGGGTCGCATACTCGGTGTAGGCAAACTCCCGTTCTTCGGTGGTGCCTTCTTCAAGGAAGGACACGGTAACGGCGGTTTTTGACACGTCCAAAGTAGCCTCGGCAGCGCCGGTGTAAGAAACCCGGGCGGCCACAGGAGCAATCTGAACCCGCTGGTTCAAACCGGCCTGGAAGTCGATCCCCAGGTTAAATCCGCCCTGGGCGATGGTCCCCGCAATCCCGGCGATGATAACCACCAGGGAGAGGGCAAACATGAGGTATCGTTTGCTGGTGAAGTTTATAACTCGTTTCATCTTTTCCTCCAGGCAATGCTGAGGCTCTTCATCTTCATGGTCTCCACGCTGAAATCAAAGAACAGCCGGGAAACAAAAAGGGCGGTGAACATGGAGGAGACGATTCCCACCGCCAGGGTGTAGGCAAACCCCTGGACGGGGCCGGTGGCCAGCTGGGAAAGGAAGATGGCGGCGATAAAGGTGGTGATGTTGGCATCCATGATGGTCCAGAAGGCCTTTTTAAAACCAGCCTTAATCGAGGCGTCGGCACTCTTACCCAGCCGGTATTCCTCTTTAATTCTCTCGAAGATAATGACATTGGCATCCACCGCCATACCCACGGTCAAAATAAGACCGGCGATGCTGGTGAGGGTCAAGGTCAGGTTGAAAGCGGAAAGAATTCCCACGATGAGAAACAGGTTCATCACAGTAGCAAGGATCGGCCTTTTTATTGATAGTTCAGATATATTCATCGTATAATTATGATCGGAAATTTAAAAGTATTTTGATATTCAGCCTGACTTTTCAGGAATTTGTAATCTTTAATCTGGTCGTA
>CAYYNJ010000003.1:0-4545 GCA_964472775.1 uncultured Spirochaetaceae bacterium | reverse complement strand
CCGGCACCGAAGTACCAGATGATCATGAAGGCAATGACGGCAATAAAGCCGATGGTGATAGCCATGAGTCCCTGCCGGATGGAATCTTCTCCCAAGGAGGCGCCGATGGACTGCTGGTTATTAATCTTCAGATCCACGGGAAGGGCTCCTGTCCGCAGAACCAGGGCCAGGTTATTGGCTTCATCCCGGTCAAAACCGGTCATCCGGACACTTTCCCGGATTCCTTCGGAGATCCGGGCCCCCGCCTTGACTTTTTCATCAAGCACGATGGCCAGGGTGTTATCCACATTAGCACTGGTGAGCTGGAAGAAGATATCTCCCCCTTCGCTGTCCAGCGTGAAGTTGATCACCGGTTTACCCGTCAGGGCGTCGCTTCCCACCTGGGCATCCACAATGTGAGAACCGTCAAGGCCGGCTTCTTCGAAGATCACCAGATCCCGCTGGTAGGCGTCCACGCCGTAGGCGTCTTTAGTGTAGAACCCGCGGACAATCCGTCCCAGGGGCAGTACATCCGCATCCAGGGGGTGACCGTCGGCATCCACCAGGGCGCCGGGATTGGCGGCCTTATAGCTGTTCCAGGTATCGGTGGCCTGATCGTCCACAATGTGAAAGTTCAGACTCCCCTTCCCTCTCAGGAAGTTATCCACCCGGTCAGGGTCGGCGGCACCGGGGATCTCCACCAGAATTTGATCGTCCCCTTGACGGCGGATCTGAGGTTCGGTTACGCCGAACTTATCGATCCTGTTATTGAGGATCTCCATGGCCCGGACAACCGCCTGGGTCTCGTCTTCCTTGGTGGGGGTATGACCTAACCGTTCTTCCAGGCTGTTCAGGTCCGCCTGAAGAAGCACGCTCATGCCCCCCGACAGATCAAGGCCCAGCTGAAGAATCTTCTGGTTCATTTCTTTGAGAGAAATCAGCTCGTCCCGATAATGCCCCTCGATGGCATCAAATGCCTTCTGACGGTTGGGAAACCCCGCTAAAACGGAGGTGACCGTCCAGGGAGAGGGAATCGGCCTATCGGCTAATTTGTAGTTTTCTTTTGCCAGATCAACCAGGAAAGCCATTTCTTGGGGAAACTCGGCTTCCGGATTAACGGCGGCCATTTCCTGAATGGTTTTTAAGTCCTGTCCTGCTTTGGCATAGGCGTATTCACGAATCTGTTCCCTTGACCTGGCGGAGAGGTCCACCTTTTCCTGGGGCAGACCAAAGTACCACTGATAGGTGGGGTACAGGAACACACCGCAGACAACAAGAACAAGAAGGACGATAAAAAGTCTTGCACGTTTGCTCATTCTTAAAACTCCGGTAGTGGTTTATAACTAGTGAAAGGGGTGGCACTCCGCCGTCCGGCGGGTTCCCACCCCTCGGTAACCGTCCTTAAAAGAGAAAGGAGCGATTGGCCGCGCGGTTCACTAATAAATTATTTGGATTCGGATTTATCCTCAGCCACTTCCAAAACGGTGGCTACGGCACTTTTGGTGAACTCCATCTTGGTGTTGTCGTCCACCTGAACAACCACGGTGTCGTCCTTCACGGAGTGAATCTTACCGCGAATTCCGCCGATGGTGGCAACCCGGTCACCCTTTTTGAGGGCTTCCAGCATTCTTTTGGCTTCTTTTTGCTTTTTATTCTGGGGCCTGATGATAAGAAAATAGAAAATGGCAATGACAAGGCCGAAGGTAATGAAGGTGGTGGTTACCTGGCCGGATCCACTGGCTCCTCCCGCTGCGGGCGCACCCATCAGAAGAGGCAAACTCTGTATTAAACTGGTCATATAATCTTGGAACCTCTGAAATTAAGATAGAGAAAAATAGCATGGATGGTGGGGATAGTCAAGGAATCCAGACCCGGCCCGGAAAATCCCCGAACTTAAAGACCCCGGCAGTCCGGAGTACAAAGGTTGCCGAGGAAATACTCCGCCCCTCGAACGGCTGCGCCGGCTCGGGCGGGAGCATTTCCTCTTCACCTTTGCCGCCTCCAGGCGGGTCTTTTAACCCCGGGGATCTTCCTTCCCCCATCATCCAGTTGAAAAAAAGGCCCTGAGATCCGGGAATGACTCCGGAACCAGGGCCGAAAATACCTTGACGGTGAGAGGCTTACATCATGCCGCCCATACCGCCCATGCCGCCCATGCCGCCGGCGGGCATGGCGGGAGCGTCCTTCTCGGGAAGGTCGGTCACCGCACACTCGGTGGTAAGAAGCAGGCTGGCGATGGAAGCAGCGTTCTGCAGAGCGCTCCTGGTCACCTTGGCGGGGTCGATGATACCCGCTTTGATCATGTCCACCCACTCCATGGCGGAGGCGTCAAAACCGATGCCTTTCTTTTCATTCTTGGCTTTCTCGGCGATGATGGATCCATCCAGGCCGGCATTGGCGGCGATCTGCCGGATGGGTTCTTCCAGAGCCCGGCGGACAATCCGGAATCCCACTTTTTCTTCCTCAATCATGCCGTCCATGGACACCTTCTCAAGGGCATGAACCACCTGAATCAGGGTCAGACCGCCACCGGGAATAATTCCCTCATCGATGGCAGCCCGGGTGGCGGAAAGGGCATCTTCAACCCGGTGCTTTTTCTCTTTCAGCTCCACTTCGGTGGCGGCACCCACATTGATGACTGCTACACCGCCGGCCAGCTTGGCCAGACGTTCCTGGAGTTTCTCCCGGTCGTAATCGCTGGTGGTATCTTCAATCTGAGCCTTGATCTGACCAATCCGGTCTTTCAGATCCTGAGGCTTGCCTTCACCGTTGATGATGGTGGTGTTTTCTTTTTCCACCTTCACGGTTTTGGCCTTACCAAGGTCGGTGAGTTCGGTGTTTTCCAGTCTCAGACCCAGTTCTTCGGCAATTACAGAACCGCCGGTAAGAATGGCGATATCTTCCATCATGGCCTTGCGGCGGTCGCCGAAACCAGGAGCCTTTACGGCTACCACGTTCAGGGTTCCCCGGAGGGTGTTGACCACCAAGGTAGCCAGGGCTTCGCCTTCCACATCTTCAGCGATGATTAAAAGGGGTTTGCCCGCCTGGGCCACCTTCTCCAGAATGGGAAGAAGGTCTTTCATGTTGCTGATTTTCTTATCAAAAAGAAGGATGTAAGGATCATCCAGAACGGCGGTCAGGTTATCCCGGTTGGTGGCGAAATAGGGGGACAGGTAACCGCGGTCGAACTGCATTCCCTCTACGAAATCGGTGGTGGAGTCGATGGTCTTGGACTCTTCCACGGTGATAACGCCGTCTTTTCCCACCTTTTCCATGGCGTTGGCGATCTGATCGCCGATCTCTTTATCGTTGTTGGCGGAAATCGAAGCGACCTGGGAAATTTCTTCCTTGTCCTTGATCTCTTTGGCGGTTTTGCGGATCTCTTCCACAGCCATTTCCACGGCCCGGTCGATGCCCTTCTTGATTCCCATGGGGTTCAGGCCCGCGGCGACACTTTTCATGCCCTCTTTGATGATAGAGTAAGCCAGAACGGTAGCGGTGGTGGTTCCGTCCCCGGCCACATCGTTGGTTTTGGTGGCCACTTCTTTGAGAAGCTGGGCTCCCATGTTTTCAAAGGGATCTTCAAGCTCGATTTCCTTAGCCACGGAAACACCATCTTTGGTGACCGTGGGGGCGCCGAACTTTTTGTCTAAAAGGACGTTCCGACCCTTGGGTCCAAGGGTTACCTTTACGGCGTTGGAAAGTTTTTCAACCCCCGCAGTAAGGGATCTTCTGGCTTCTTCGTTGAACTGTAACTGCTTTGCCATTTAAATTACCTCTCCTGTTGTTGTTATCTTCCCCTTGCTTGCCCTAGGCTCGCAAATACCCCGGATAATACTAAATTCGAGGTAAAGGGAATGATTGGTATGCGATATTTCTCAAGATAAAATACAAATTCTTTTTCCAATCATCAACAGAAAACCGAAAAAAAATCTGCTTGTTTTTGTAAAAGCACCGGGCGTGCCCGGCGTGGAACCTTTTCCGGCCCTCAGGTGGCCCCCCCCCAATTCCCCATCTCTCCGCTGAAGACGGAGAAAAGGCCCTCTTCATGGCAGTGGAGCAACAGTTCTCCCTGGGGACCGATTCCGGTGACCCTGCCGGTCTTTACCTCTTGCCCAGGCCCGGGTAAGCCTAAAACCACGTCCGCTTCGCCCCCCCTCCGGTGGAGCCGCTGTTCCACCATGTCCCGCCACTCCGCCGAAGCTAGGGTCTGATGAAACCGCTGGAGAAACCGCTCCATCACCGCTTCCGGCCGGGGCGGCTCGGATAAGAGCTCTTCCAGGGATACCGCTTTTTCGGCCAGGTCCGGAGGAACCGCCGACCGTCCCAGATTAAGACCCATCCCGGCGGAGAGCCAGGGGCCCCGGGTTTCACAGAGGATGCCCGCCGCCTTTCGGCGATCCAGGATGATATCATTGGGCCATTTTATCTCCGGATTAAGGCCCCAATCTTCCAAGGTTAGGGCGGCGGCCAGGCCCATCACCAGGGGAAAGGCCGAAACGGGGCACACCGGCGTGGACCGGGAGATAAGAATGGTGAAGAGCAGACTAACTCCGGGTTCGGAAT
>CAYYNJ010000002.1:40355-43657 GCA_964472775.1 uncultured Spirochaetaceae bacterium | reverse complement strand
GAAGGGAAACCTCCACCCTTGATCCCGAGGGACAGGTTGTCTGTGAAAAAGTCGTCCCCTCCGAGATAAACTGGCCTAGGGTTTCAGATCAGTTCCTGGGCGAACAGCTCCAGGTTCCGCCGGTTTTTTCCGCCGTTCATGTGGAAGGGAAGAGGGCGTACAAACGGGCTCTCAAGGGTGAAGAAGTCGAAATCCCCCCCCGGAAGATTACCATTTTCTCCCTTGATTTCGTGGATTACACGGCCCCCGACCTTACCGTCAGGGTCCGGTGTTCTAAAGGTACCTACATACGCTCTTTAGCCCGCGATCTGGGGCGTTTTTTAGACAGCTGCGGCTATCTTTCTTCCCTCACCAGAGAGACCATAGGCCCTTTCAGCATCGATGCGGCGGTGAATCCTGATCTTCTGTCTTCCTCTGATGATGAGCTTCTCTCGGGCAGGAACATCTTTGAGTCTATTCCCGGTTTAGGGGTCCTGGATATTCAACCAGACTTTGTAAAAGCCGTTACTCAAGGGGTTCCGTTGAGGCCAGAGTTTTTTCCTAAGCCCCCCGGGCAGGAGGGTGTTTATGCCCTCTTCGACGACGAGAAACTCTTGGGGGTGGCGGAATGGCGGAAAGACCTCTGGAAATACCGCATGGTGAGGCCGCTGGGGCTATGAAAATAATACCGTGGAACCAATTCTTAGAAGAACCCAACACCGTAACCGATCCTGTCAGTATCACCATCGGTGTCTTCGACGGAGTCCATCGGGGTCATCAGGCACTTATTACGGAAGTAACCCGTGACTCCCTGCTGACACCTTTGGTGGTTACTTTTTCCAATAATCCCTTCGCGGTTTTGCGTCCCGACGTGTTTCGCGGATATCTTCAGTCCCTGGCCGGGAAGCTGGAAAGGCTGGAGAACTTGGGGGTATCCGGGGGGGTTGTCATTGACTTTTCCCCCGAATTCAGTAAACTGACAGGGGAGAATTTTTTGACGTTGCTGCGGGAACGGCTTAATATTAAGAAGCTGGTGCTGGGCAGCAATCATAAATTCGGCCAGGGCGAGGGGATGGGCCCCGGGGAAGCCGCCGCATTCTGCCGTGGTAACGGCATAGAACTGGTGGTGGTTCCCGCCTTATTAAGGGGTGAAACCCGGGTAAGCAGTACCAGGGTGCGCACGGCGGTGCTTGAAGGACGCCTGGACGAGGCCCGGGATCTGCTGGGCGAACCCTATATGCTGGATTTAGAGGGGTTGAAGGGAGATTCAGAGCCGGGGAGGATCCCCCGGAATAGGGTCCCTCAAATACTTCCTCCTCCGGGAACATACAAAGTGAGATTGAACCAACTTAAGGACGGTTTCGCCACCGACTTAACGCTGGACCACCGATGGTTAGAGTGGAAAAATCCAGCAAATATTCAAGTGAAGAAGATTTTTTTCTAAAATTCTGAAGTTGAGAGGAGAATGATAATGTCACTAGCTAAAGAGCAAAAGGAAGCCATTGTTAAAGAATATGGCGCCAATGACAAAGATACCGGATCCACTGAAGTGCAGATTGCCCTGCTGACGGCCCGGATTCTGGACTTACAAGAGCATTTTAAGACCCACAAGAAAGACCACGCTTCACGGCGGGGACTTCTGCAGATGGTAGGTCAGCGGAGAAGACTGCTTAAATACTTGAAGAGAGAAAATCTTGAAAAGTACAGAGCCCTTATTCAGAAGCTGAACCTGAGAAAGTAACAAAGGATAATTAATTATGGTTGAAACAGTAAGTATTAAGATCGGAGATATGGATCTTAAGCTTGAAACGGGACGGATGGCCAAACAAGCCAACGGAGCCGTATTCGCCACTTACGGGGGTAGCGGGGTTCTCGCTACCGCCTGTTGTGGACAAAAAGTCGAGGGGCTCGACTATGTGCCCCTGCAGGTGGAGTACAACGAAAAGTACTACGCCGCCGGGAAGATTCCCGGAGGGTTTTTAAAGAGGGAAGGCCGGCCTAAGGATAAAGAAATTCTGGTCTGCCGCCTCATCGACCGGCCCATGAGGCCTCTCTTCGACAAGAAATTCGGCCGGGAGATTCAGGTGGTTCCCACCACCATTTCCACGGACATGAAAAACCCCCCCGACGTGGTGGCCATGGTTGCCGCCTCCGCTGCGGTGGTTATTTCTGATATTCCCTTCGACGGTCCCGTCGGGGCGGTCCGCATCGCTTCGGTCAACGGCGAACTCATCGTCAATCCTACCTTTGATCAGATTAATGACGCAGAGATGGAGATTGTGGTGTCCGGCACCAAAGACGGTATCACCATGGTCGAAGGCGGCGCTAAGGAAGTCAGCGAAGAGCTGATGCTGAAGGCGATCGCCAAGGCCGAGGTTGTTATCAAAGACATCTGCAAGGGGATTCTCGAACTCCGCGAGAAGGCGGGAAAAGAAAAACTTCCCATCGAAGGCGAAGAAGTAACCCTGGCCGGTGCCGAGGATATCAAAGCCTTCGTGGCACCCCTGATGCAGGAAGCCATTTTTGTAAAAGGTAAGTTCCAGCGGTACGACGCCATCAAGGCGGTTAAAAACCAGGCGGCGGAGAAATTCGGCGCCGAATGGGATGATGCCGAGAAAAAGCTTTTTTCCGCTCTTATGGAAGAAGTCGAATACAACTTGGTCCGAAAGGCCATCCTGGAAACGGGAAAAAGAACCGACGGACGCGGCCTGGAAGATATTCGAAACATCACCTGTGAGATCGACGTTCTTCCCCGAACCCATGGTTCTGCCCTGTTTACCCGGGGGGAAACCCAGGCCTTGGTTATTTCTACCCTGGGTTCGGTTTTCGACGAACAGATGAAGGACGACATAGACGGCGAAAAGCGTTTTGAGAACTTCATGCTTCATTACAACTTTCCTCCCTTTTCGGTGGGTGAAACCGGCCGGATGGGAACGGGAAGAAGGGAGATCGGACACGGCCACCTGGCCCAGAGAGCCCTTCAGGGCGTTCTGCCTCCCAAAGAGAAGTTTCCCTACACCCTCCGGGTTGTTTCCGAGATCCTTGAATCCAACGGCGCTTCTTCTATGGCGGCGTTCTGCGGAGGAACCTTGTCCCTGCTGAATGCGGGAGTTCCTATCAAGAAACCCGTTGCAGGTATTGCCATGGGCCTCATCAGCGATGAACAAACCGGTAAAGTGGCCATTCTCAGCGACATCCTCGGTGAAGAAGACCATCTGGGCGACATGGATTTTAAGGTAGCGGGAACCGAAGACGGTATCACCGCCTTCCAGATGGATATTAAGATCAGCAATGTGACCACTGAGATCATGGCTGATGCCCTG
>CAYYNJ010000002.1:36392-40327 GCA_964472775.1 uncultured Spirochaetaceae bacterium | reverse complement strand
AACCTCGGAATCGTCGAGAAATCCCACCCCAGCGAAACCCTTTCTGAGTTTGCCCCCAAAATTACCAGTTTCAGAATCGACACCGAGAAAATCGGTGCGGTTATCGGACCGGGCGGGAAGGTCATCAAGGGTATTTCCGAAGCCACTGGTGCCAAGGTCAACATTGAAGACGATGGTACGGTTACTATCTTCAGTAAAGATCAGGCGGGAGCCACCACGGCGGAAGAGATGGTTAAAGCCATCATTTCTGACCCCGAAGTGGGACAGGTTTACCCCGGTAAGGTTAAGAGGATCATGGATTTCGGAGCCTTTGTGGAGTTTCTCCCAGGCAAAGAAGGCTTGGTGCACATTTCTAAAATGTCCAAGCAGAGAATCAATTCCGTCAGCGAAGTGCTTTCGGTGGATCAAGAGATTCCCGTTAAGATCATCGAGATTGACAGGATGGGTCGAATTAACCTCAGCTACATCGACGCCGTCGATGATGCGGAAAAAAAATAATAGAGAGGGGAGGGGGCAACCCCTCCCTTACCTATAAGGCATCATGAATAAAATTATTGTTCATTACAAAGGCACAGAACCTCCCGTATACTCAACTCCCCAGGCCGCCGGCTCCGATTTAGCCGCCCAGTTGGAGGAGGATCTTATTCTTCAGCCGGGAGACCGGGCAGCGGTTCCCACGGGTCTCATTTTTGAAATCCCCCCGGGTTATGAAGGTCAGGTACGGCCGCGGTCGGGTCTGGCTCTCAAACACGGCATTACCATTCTCAATACGCCGGGAACCATCGACAGCGATTACCGGGGAGAAGTAAAGGTTATCCTCATCAATCTAGGTTCCGAACCTTACACCGTGCATCGGGGAGACAGGATAGCCCAGATCCTTTTTTCGCCGGTGATTCAGGCAGAGTTTATTCCCGTGATGGAAGTAAACGATTCGGAAAGGGGCGCCGGCGGCTTCGGATCCACCGGAAAATAACGGCCCGCCATGAGGAGGAGCCGATACTTAACAATTTATCAGTACGTCACCGTTGAGTATCTCTTTTCTTTTTTCGTGGCTTTTCTCTTTTTTTTCTTCATCTTTTTTGTCAATCATATGATTCTCATGGCCGAAGAAATCCTCTCCAAGAGTGTTCCCCTAGGTCAGGTTCTTAAACTCATCTTCTTTTCCCTCCCCTCTATTGTCAGTTTTTCCTTTCCCTTTGCCAGCCTGGTGGGGGCGCTGATGGCGGTGGGGCGGTTCAGTTCCGACAACGAGATGCTGGCCATGCAGGCTTCAGGCTTTTCCCTGGTCAGGATCTTTATCCCTATCCTCTTTTCCGGGATGATGATAACCGGTGTTTCTTTTCTTTTTAACGATTATTTTATCCCCTTAAGCACCATTAAGTTTACCCAGCTGTATCGGGAGGTGCTGTTTTCAAATCCCGCCTTAGAACTGGAACCGTATTCCATAAAATATTATCAGGACAGCATCCTTATCACCGGGCCGGTAACCAAGGACGGCATTGAAGATATCCTTATCATTGACAGGGATGCCGAAAAGAACCGAAGAATTATCAATGCCCAAACCGCCCGGTTAGAGCGGGGAACGGCGCAGGAGGGCGTAATCTCCCTCTCCCTCGCTTCGGTGATGACCCAGACCACCCCGCAGAAGCTTCGGGATGAATACGAATACTCTCTGTCCGAGGAGATGGTTTACAACATCCTCCTGAAAGACATAACCCTTTCCATGCGAAACCCCGGTCCCCGGGAAATGAGCAGCCGGGACGTCTATGATGTGATCAAAGAAAAAAGAGAGAAACTTCAGCAGAGGATCTTGGTTCATCAGGAAGGACAGCGGCAGCTGGAATTTCAGTTTCTCTCCCGCTACCGAACGGCCGCAGCGGATCTAACTCATTCTCAAGTAGCGGAGTTAGAAAAGCTTGGACAGGATTTGGTGATCAACAGAGACAAGGAGATTCAGGAGAGAAGCCTGCAGATTTATGAGCTGGAATTCCAGAAAAAATACTCTCTGCCCTTTGCCTGCATAGCCTTTGTTTTTTTTGCCTTTCCCGTGGGCCTTTATACCAAGCGAAGCGGGCGAACCGTGGGGTTCGGTATCGGCGTACTGGTTTCCATTTTTTACTACGGCCTGCTTTTCGCCGGTCAAACCTTGGGATTTCAGATTTATCTCAATCCTTTTTGGGCCATGTGGCTTCCCAATATAATCATTTTTATCTTGGGAGTCGGCATCTTTTTGGGAAGATTAAAACGGTGAAGACCCTTATATCCATGATTCTAAAAGCCATCGTGCCGGTCTTTTCGGTGGCTTTAATCTTTTTTATCCTCATCCTTCAGTTAGTCGATCTCTTTGCCAATCTCTGGCGTTACGTGGAAAATGATGTATCCTTCGGGCAGATCGGCCTGGTGGCTCTTTACTACCTTCCTAAGTGTTTAGCCTTCTCCCTGCCCATAGCTTCGCTGTTTGCGGTGGCTTTTACCCTGGGGACATATCAGGCAAACAATGAGCTGATTGCCCTGTTCGGATCCGGCATTTCCTTAAAGAAATTTACCTTACCGCTTTTGCTCTGCGGTGCGCTGATAAGCCTGGCGAGTTTCTATTTTGAAGATAGGGTAGTCATAAATACCTACAGGCAAAAAAATGAGCTGACCCGGCAGCTGCTGCGGGAAAACCGCTCCTTAAGCCGGTCCCGACCCACGGTGCTGGATCATAACAATACGGTGATCTATCACGCCGAATACTACAACAATAATAACCGGACCTTGTCGGACCTAACCGTGGTGGAAAGATCCGAAGAAGGAAGGTTAATACGGCGAATCGATGCCGATTGGGCGGAATGGCAGGACACTTTTTGGACTCTCCACGATGTTAGAATTTTTACCTGGGATCATGGATCGGGCGAGGTGTCCCAACAGAACCGCACCGTCTTCAAGGATGAACGGTTTAATGCCTCCCCCGATACGTTCCGGAAGAGCGATAAACAAGTAGAAGAGATGCCCATCGCCGAGGCCAGGCAGTGGATAGAATCCCTGATCCGCTCGGGACTTCCTTACCGGGAGATGCTCACTAATTACTATAAAAGGTTCAGCTTTTCCCTCACCCCTTTCATTGTGGTGTTAATATCAGCCGCCCTGGGAGGCCGGTTCAAAAAGAATATTCTTCTCATGAGCCTTCTAACAAGCCTTTCTGTCTCGGTACTCTACTATGTATTTCAGATGATAACTGTTATAATGGCCAACCACGGCTATATTACCCCCGTAGCGGGCGCCTGGACACCCTTCCTGTTTTTTACATTCCTGGGAGGGATTCTCTTTAAATTTTCCCGAAGTTAGGATAATCCGATGTTCACAATTGAATCAAACGATCGAGAAACAAAAGCCCGGACAGGGATAATGCATCTGCCTCACGGTCCCGTGGAGACCCCGGTTTTCATGCCCGTGGGAACCAACGGCACCATCAAGGCTATCTACCATTCCACGGTGGAAAAAATGGGTTTCAAATTGATCCTGGGAAACACCTATCATCTTTATCTGCGCCCCGGAACGGAGCTGATATCGAGGTACGGCGGCCTTCATGGATTTAGTAATTGGAAACACAACATCCTCACCGACAGCGGAGGATTCCAAGTCTTCTCCCTGGCTCCCTTCCGAAAGATCCGCGAAGAGGGCGTACACTTCCGCAGCCACATCGATGGTTCCTACCACACCCTTACCCCCGAAAAGGTGTTTGAGGTACAACAGGCGTTGCGCAGTGATATCATCATGCCCCTGGATGAATGCCCGCCGCCGGGAGTGGATCGGGATTACGTCAGGAAATCCACGGACATGACCATTCGATGGCTGAAGCGAAATGTGGATGAATTTTATTCCCCTGAAAAACCTGAAGATCAGACCCTTTTCGGCATTGCCCAGGGGGGATTTTTTCCCGAACTGAGAAAGGA
>CAYYNJ010000002.1:12912-36382 GCA_964472775.1 uncultured Spirochaetaceae bacterium | reverse complement strand
GATGTCTGTACTCCACCGGAAATCACCTACAAAGATGCTCTGGATGCCTTGGAAATGACCACTCGATGGGCCCGGCGCAGTGTAGAGAGCTGGAAGAATCGGGAAGAAGGGTACGACGGTAAACTATTTGCCATCGTCCAGGGAAACTTCTACAAAGATCTGAGAAAACGAAGCTCCGAGGAGCTTATCGAACTGGATACTCCCGGTATAGCCATCGGGGGGCTTTCGGTGGGCGAAGAGTATCCGGTTTACCAAGAGTTTCTTGCCTCCACGGCAGAACACCTTCCCCAGGATAAACCCCGCTATCTCATGGGCATAGGCAATCCCGAGTACATCCTCGATGCGGTAGAAAACGGCATCGATCTTTTTGACTGTGTCTTACCCACCCGCATCGCCCGGAACGGCGGTGCCTTCACACCGGAGGGTATTATCCATCTGAAAAAAGCGCCCCATGAATTTGATCAAAGGCCTATTCAGGAGGGGTGTCAATGCGAGGCGTGCCGTAATTACTCCCGGGCCTATCTGCGTCATCTGATTAAGACCCGAGAAATGCTGGGTCCCATGCTGATAACCGAACACAACCTTCTTTTTCTCTTTAATTTTCTCGAAGACATTAAGGCGGCCATTCGAAAAGGCGAGTTTGCCGCATTTAAGAAAGATTTTCTTTCCCGGTATATTTCCTCAAGCCGTATCCGGGGGAACCATGAGTAAGGAATCTTCCCTGGGGCATACCGCCCGTTCGACCTTAGTTGTATCAGGTTTAACCATGGTTTCCCGGGTTTTAGGTTTTGTCAGAACCGCCGTAATCTCCGCCCTCTTTGGCGCCAGCGGCATGGCGGATGTAATAAACCTGACCTTCAACATCCCCAATAACTTCCGCAAACTCCTGGCCGAAGGGGCACTGTCCGCCGCTTTTATTCCGGTACTTTCCGAGGCTTTGGTTACTGATCAGGGAGTAGGGAAGAAACCCCGGTCTATTGTTCAGAATATCATCACCTTTCAGCTTGTTCTCTTAATACCCCTCACCTTGTTAAGCCTTGTTTTTGCCCGTCCCCTGGTGGATGGGCTCCTGGCGGGATTTAAGGAACCGTGGCAGGGCGAACTGGCGGTGAAGCTTTTTCGCTGGTTTATCAATTACTTAATTCTTATCTCCGTCAGCGCCGCCATCATGGGGGCTTTAAATTCCTGCGGCAGCTTTTTTATTCCCGCCGTCACCCCGGTGATTTTTTCGATTTTTGTCATATCATCACTGGTGCTTTTACATTCTACCCTGGGGCCCTATTCCATGGTACTGGGTGTCCTCTTGGGGGGGCTGGCGCAGATTCTCTTTCAGACCCCCGCCTTTCTTCGCCTGGGTTTCACCTTTCGGTTTAATTACCGATTCAATAATCCCGAATTTCGCCGGATCATGAAACAATGGTTACCCGTGATGGTGACCTCATCGGTTTTCACCATCACCCAGGTGGTGGCTTTCCGCCTGGCCTCGGCGTTAGAGGTGGGAAGCACCTCCGCCTTGTCCTATGCGGTGGTCTTTTGGCAGCTTCCCATGGGGATTTTTTCCGCCGCCATCATCACCGTTCTGTTTCCCAAAATGAGCCGTCAGTTTGCCCGGGGAGACAGGCCCGCCCTGAGAGACAGTTATCAGTACGGCATACGGTTTATGGCGGTTTTCCTCATTCCCTCGGCGGTCTTCCTCATCCTGTTTGGAAGAGAAACCATCGCCCTGGCGCTCCAGCGGGGGGAATTTACCGCCGAGAATACCATTATGACAGCAAAGGTTATGGGTTTTTATTCATTGGGCTTGTTCGGTGTGTCGATTTTCAATTTTTCCCAGCGTTTTTTTTACGCCGCCAAGGAATACCGGGTCCCTTTCTGGATAGCTTTTTTTACCGGAGCCATGGATGTCGCCCTATCCCTGATCTTGAAGGAAACAGCCTTGAGGGTATCGGGCCTTGCCCTGGCTAATTCGGCGGCCTTTACCCTTGGGGCCTTGGTCTTCCTGGGGCGTGCCCGAAAGGAACTGGGGCGTATTGACGGCCGCGCCATTGTAAAAACAGTGTTTCAAGCCCTGTTGGTTTCACTGGTTCTCGCCGGATTTCTCCTGGCCTATCGGCGCGGTCTATCCCCCTATATTCTTGATACCGGCGGGGTTCGGGGATTTCTCATTTACATGGGCGGAGCCCTGGGTTCGGCGGCAATTGTCCTGGGGGGGTACAAGATTCTTGGGGTAGAGATGCTGAATGTTCTCTTCTCCCGGAAAAGGAGGACCTTATGAGATTTTTGCCACTTGGATTCCTTTTAACGGCTCTGGTGTTATCCGCCCTCCCGCTTTCCGCCGAAGAATCGGGAGAGAACAAGGACGAGGTAAGATCACTCCGGGAAGAACGGGAGCGGACCTTGCGGTACGGTGTGGATACCACCATGATGGGTCTTATAGATGATTTAATCAAAGAAGAATCGGATCAATTTAACCAGATAGTGTTAGAGGAAGCCCAAATGGCGATGAATCCCGAAGTGGCCATCCGGGCCTTTACCTTATTCACCGCCACCGAAGACAGGGGAGCCGAAGATTGGGCCCTTGAAATATTAGAAGATGATGATATTCACGGTGTTAAACTCATAGTGGCCGCCCTCAATTATCTGGCTGAAGATCTGCCGCGAAAAGCCGGTACCGTTGTGGCCGGTCTCATGAAGCACGAAGAACGTTTGGTGGCCCAGGCGGCTGTGACCGCCTTGGGGAAATCCGAAGATGAAAGCTACGCCGAGGACCTCATGGCGCTTCTGGAGGATAAGTTTTTTCATGAAGAGCTCATGACCACGGTGATAACCGCCCTGGGAGATCTAAAGGCGGAAGCGGCGGTGGAACTGCTTACCGAAATGGTTGAAGATGAAGACGAAGAGAAGGGGGTGAGGTGGCGGGCGTGTCAGGCCCTAGGGAAGATAGCCCATCCCGACAGCTTTGAGGTGTTATCCCGTCTTTTCGCCGATCAGGACAAAACCCTGCGCACCTACGCCACCGAAGCCTTGGGTTATTATCAAACCCCCGAAGCAGAGCGTTTTCTCATACGGGCGCTCCGCGATTCCGCCTGGGATGTGAGGGTCAAGGCGGCGGGTCAGCTGGGTGAAAGAAAAAGTACCGATGCCGTGGCCCCCCTCGTCTACATGGCCGAATCTGACCCCGAGGTGGTGGTAAAACGGGAAGCCGTAAAAGCGTTGGGAAACATCGCCGATTCGGCTTCCCTTGAGTTTTTACGAAAGCTGGGTGCTTCCACCGGTACTCATCCTCAGTTGTGGGTTCAATCGGTGGAGATTTTAGTGGAAAAGGATTTTTCAAACTCCTTCGATGACCTCATGAAGATAGTCGAACAGGAGTGGACCAAGGACAACTCTTATTTTCTCAACCAAATCGGCATACAGTTCTCCCGGAAGGAAGATGCTGCTTTATTACCGGTTTTTGAGCGTTTCTTAGATCACAAAGAAATCAATATCAAGCTTTACGGTATACGGGGAATAGGTTTAAATCGGTTTTCCAGCCTCAAAGAAAGAATTGAAGAGTTAACCGCCGAAGGGCAGGCCCGGGTCATCCGGCAAAATGCCTTGGATGCCTTGGAACGGCTTTAACCCGGCGTTCCCTCTAGACTTCTTCTTTATAGATCCCGGGAGTATCAATGCTGTGCATGAGCCGGTTTATTCTTTCCAATGGGGAAACCCAATGTTGAAAGACTATTTTCACTTCCCGTCCTTCTTTGTCTTTGAGCCGGATTCTTTGGTTCAAACAGTTGACCAAGGGGCCTTTAAGGTCGGCAAAAAACTCCGGTTTTAACGGAGTCAGCACCAGGCGGCCGTCTCTTCGGGAAATTTCCGCAATCCGTTCGGGAAAGGGCCGTATAAAAATGTGAAAAGGAGAGCCCTTGCCCCCGAGGCTGACGGGTGTATCCTTGACGGCTCGGATATTTCGGGTACCCACGAAGGGATTCTGTTCCTCCACCTTCATTTCCACCGCATACTGTCTATCCTTCGGCGGGATAGATACCATTCCCCGCGCTTTAGGACTCGGTTTTGACTGATGAACCGTATGAACCGTTTTGACTTGCTGAAGAGAGACTTTGGGGCTTCCCGCAACAGTCAGGGCCGCTTCCGTGGAGGAAGGTTCCTCCTTCCCTCCGGATCTTCGGATGGTGGTAGTTTCAGATGTCGCCGCAAGAACCGCAGGGGCAACACTGCCTTCGGACATGGTTGAATGGCCCGGTTGAGCCCCCTCCATGGCTTCGGCGATGGCGATTTCTTCGGTGAGACGGCTTGCCTGCCTTTGGTACTTTTCATCATCCGCCGTTCTCTCTAAATGGCGCCGGATCAGAACGGCGGAAGCCACGATAACGGCTAAACCAAGAAGCACAAGAACCGCATAGAGCCCGGTAGCGTCAAAGCCTGTTCCCCCCGATTCGGTGAGGGTGAAATTAAGGTGTCCCGAAAGGGGCGATACCTTGACTCCATCGGAAAACTGAAACGTCACAGGGATATCAAATTCTCCCGGAACCTTATCGGCGGGCAACCGGATCCCCGCTTTAATCACCTCGGTCTCGCCGGGCTTAATTTCGACGGTGCGGCTTTCTTTCAGTAAGTTGGAATTATCCCAGAGAATAGCCAAAAGGGTAGGCCGGATAGGCAGGTCGCCGTAATTGGTAAGTTCCAAGGGAACGGTGAAGGAAGAACGAACCTGGCCCAGGTTTTCCTCAAAGGATAATCCGGCGATTCCCATGACCTGAATAGCCAATTCTTTGTTGTCTCCGGAAAACGAAGTAACCGGGGCTTTAAGCTCTTGGGATAATTGAGAAAGAAGGTTCTCTCCCGAGCTTTGAGGATCGGAACCCTCAGGCGGGACAGCGGCCCCGCCAGCGCCGGAATCCTGTGAGATCGGCGCCGTTTCCCCCGATGCGGCGGAAGAAGAAGCATCACCAGCGGCGGGCCGATCTGTTTCAGCTCCGGGAACCAATCCGTCTGCGACCGCCGCTGAATCCAGGGCGGAAAGACCGTTTTGATTAATATCAAGGATTCTGACCTTCCACCCCTGGCGGTTTATCCGATCGGAGATGGTTTCCAAGGTCCGCCTCACGTATTCATCGGACCGGCCGTAGTGGACCGAACCGGGGGCGGGATCGTGAATTCCGTCGGTGAGAATCAAAATGGTTTTCTTTGAATTGATTGAAAGATCTCTGGTGAAGTTATAAAGAAAATTCAGGGCTTGAATGAGGTCGGTATGGACTCCCATGGGTTTGAGAACTTCCATATACCGACCAATGGTGACAAGATCCTCGGATGTATGAATGTTCTGGGTCAATTCATAAACCGGAGCGTCATCAAAACTCAGGAGATGAAAAGTATCTCCTCCCTCTAGCTGATTTTCGGCGATGCCCTGAACCACGAGAGAGACCAGATCATCGTATATGGGTAAAACGCTAACTGATGTGTCAAAAAGCACGATCATCTCTTCCCGCTCCCGGGCTTCAAGAGAAAAGCCCAAGAGCAGAACCAGAACCACTAGGATAATAGCGTTTTTTTTCATGGGTACCTTTTAATACTCCACTTTTTCTATCGAGTTTACAAGATAGTTATAAGACCTATCATTGATGGTGAAATGGAGCTCGTCGCCCTGTTTTTTGTTGAGCAATTCCATTCCAAAGGGGGCCATGTACGAAATGACATTGTTGGACGGATCAGACTCCCAAGGGCCAAGAACGGTAAAGGCTTCTTCCTTGCCGGAATCAAGGTTTTTCAGGTGCACCTTGGTGCCGAAGGAAACGGTGTCCCCTGTGATGGTGGCAAGGTCGATAATCTGAGCACGGTCGATGTCTTCTTTGAGTTTGTTGGCGTTGATATTAAGAAGTTCCTGCTTTTCCTTACCCGCCTTGTACTCGGCATTTTCACTTAAGTCGCCCAGTTCAATGGCCGCTCCGATCTCAGCAGAGTTGGCAGGAATCTCCACGTCGATAATCTGACGGTATTCCTTCTGTTTTCTCTTGAAGGATTTCTCGGTAACCAATAGTCCCCGGGAAACCACCTCTTTCTCCACTTCGATTCCATAAAATTTAAAGTCGGGGTACCGGTCGGTGATAAGCTTTTTAAGTTCAATTTTAAGGGTAGGATCCAGGTCCCTCACATCATCCACCAGGGTGTAAATGCGCCCGATGGCCTCAGGATCAGACTTGTCGATGTAATTCTGAAGGTTATCCGCCTTAAAGAGCCAGTTGTGGATCTGTTTGTTAAGTTTCCGGTTCAGGCTGACTTCCCGGCGGTTGCTGATCTCCCGAAAGGTGATATCAAGAAGGTGGAGCATACCTATGAGGAACTTCTCATAACGGAAACCGTAGGTTTCACACCATTCTTCATCGGCGTAATTTCGGGCCAGCCAAATAAAGGCTTCCCGGGTTTCTTTGTAGCTGTCCACAATCTGGGTGAATAGGGTGTTGAGCCGATCGTTCTCGCCGGCTTTCTCCAGTTCTGAGACAATGAAGGCGTTATAAGAACGGGGGAAAAGCCGTCCGTACAGTTCGGGCCAGTTGTCTAAAACCTTGAGTTCTTCTAAAAAGCGCTGCTTTAGGCTGCTGTTATCAATCTGTGAAAAGAGATTCTCAATATCATCACCCACTTCTTTGATAAGATCTTGAAAGGTGAAGGTGATATTGGGATTCATGAAGGGGTATTTTTTAACGATGTCCTCTACGATGAAGTAGCTGGAAATAACCTGATCATCAACATTGGCAAATGCCTTCAGGTAGTTGGTAAAATAGGAGAAGATTTCGTTGAAGTATTCTGATTCGGTTTCTGCAACGGCCATGAATTCTTGAAGAGCCTTGTATTTACCGTAGAAATTCTTGGCGGCCTTAAACTTATTGAAGCTTTTTTCTTCCTTAGAGATTGGTTTTTCGCGGACCAGGTAAGAGTCTATCTTGTCCACCAAATTTCCAAAGGCCGGGTCTTCCTTAAGAATCTTCCGGGCCTGACTGCTCCAGCTGTTCCATTCCTTGTCGGAGAGAATCGACGGAACCAGTTCGGCCTTAATCTGCTTCATGCTGCAGGCATTATCATAGCTTTTGATGATGGTCTTAAGAGCCCAGGTGATATCGCCGGTGATCATATCCTTAAGGGTTTGCCGTTTATTGGTGACCTTTAACACCCAAATGTGTTCCTTATCCAGGAAGGTGAGGGCGTTGACGGCCATTTTCAGGCTCATGGCATGTTTTTCCCGGCGGGTAAAGTCGATAACAATTTCATCGCCCTTGATGGACTTGATACGGCCGATGCCCCAGGAGCGGTGGAAAACAAAGTTTCCTTCATCGAAAGAAATGTGCTTTTCGAAGTCGGCGATGGCGTCGTGAACGTTTCTCCAGCTTTGATTAAGGTTGGAGAGCCGGATATATTCGTCAAGCTGGCTGTGGTAGCTGAATTTTTCCTTAAAACAGTTGGTTATCTCTTTACGGGCCCATTGATTCTTGGAGTCATAATTCAAAATCCTCTTGAGAATTTCGATCGCCTTGTCCCAGTCCTTCTCTTCTTTGTACTTTTCATAGAGGTTTTCTAAGAGCTGAGCGGCGCGGTCGGAGCTGATCTGCTTGTCGATTTTTTTGTCGACGTGAAAGAAGAACTCCCACTCTTCCCAGGCATATTCAATGAGTTTCTGCCAAATTTCTTTTACTTGGGCGAAGGATTTTTTATTTATATAGCGATGAATGGCTTTCTTATAGTATTCAACCGCATCATCAATAAGTTCTTTCTCTTCGGCGTGATGAGCTAAATGGAGGACAATGTCGGCTTCGTCGTGATCAACCTTAATCAGACGTTCCCAGATCTCGTAGAGTTTATCATCCTCGTTTTCGTTTTCATAACACTCTGCCAGGACCCTCAGGGCATATTTGTTTTCGCCGAAAGCAAGAATCCTGTTACAGAGAAATTCTACGATATTCCATTTATGATTGTCGGAAAAAATATTAATCACCATCAGGAGGTGGGAATCATCAAGCATCTGACGGTTAAGGGCGATCACGCCGGAGATGTAGAGGGCGATGATGCTGTTCTTGGTATGAGTCAGATGCTCATCACAGAGTTCCTTAACCTCAAGGGAGGTTTCCTCTTTGAATGTTCCGTCAATGAGTTTATCGAGTTCCTTGAAATTACTGATGGTATAGCTGTTCAGGGTGGCCCGGGTCCACTTCTCTTCGTTTAAAAGTTCACTGACGGCTTTCACGCTGGTCTTAGACATTATTCCTTCCTTCAATCAGGTTCTGTTACTGAATATATTGCTCATAAATTGAGTTGTTGAGTATCTTGATCTTCTCAAGAATTTCCTCAACCTTGGCCCGCGGTTCGTTATTAATAAGATAGTGATCGACAAGCCAAAAATAGCGATTTAATAAACGGGGAATCGTTCTTTCTTCCCTGTCGGAATGCCCGCTTTGCACCTCATTTTCAAGGCTGTAAATAGATTGCCTCAGTTTTCCGTATTCCAGCGGCTTCAATTCTCTTTTTACGTTCAAAATACCGTATATGATACCATAAACAGGTATCCACTCTTTTAACTCATGTTCATCCTGATACTGCTCCCGCAGCCGGTCGATGAGCCGCCGTATCATTTCAGATTCCAGAAAGAGAAGTTCCACCTTCTGGGGGTCGATAAAAAAAGCTTCCCTAAAAAAAATCTTAGCGGCCTTCATCTCATTTACCAGGGCATAGGCGTCGGCCAACTCGGCTAAGATCTCTGGGTCTTCCCTTTTACGGTTGTTGGACATCTCCAAAAGAGATAATCCATTCTCATAATCTCCTAAAGCCTTATAACAACGCCCCAGCCTGAAGAGAATCTCCCGGTCCAGGCCATCATTATCCCGCTGAATGGCCTTGTAGGAGGCGATGGCGGTACCGAAAACCCATTGTTTTAACGAAAGGAGCCCCTGATCATTCTGATTCAGGAACCCCCTGCTGAAAGACTCAAAAACCCGCCATTCCTTGAGGAGGTATTCTCCTCTTTCTAAAGGATCTTCAATAAAGGCAACCCTGGATGAACGGGAGGCCCAGAAATTTGAACATTTCAGAGCAGAAAGAACATCCCGGTCATCGAAATCTATCGACAGGGCCTCTTCAAGGAATTTTTCCGATTCCTTGAAGGAGCCGCCGGCAAATAGCTTGTAGGATTGGTCGAGCAAGTTTTTTAGTGAACCGCCGTGAGTTGATACGTCTTCCATACGTGTAAAACCGCGCTCGTCCCCCAGTGCTAATTATATCATTTACCGAGTATTAGTCAACCGGACACTATCCGGGGCGTCCGCCCCGAATGGCCTGAATAGGGCGTACCATTTGCCAAATGAGGTGTTTTCTGTTAAACAGATAGGTATGAAAAATCAAAAAATCATGGTGGCACCGTCGATTCTGTCCGCAGACTTCAGTGATATGAGGGGCGGAGTGGATCTTATCAATCAAAGCGGCGCCGATTGGGTGCATGTTGATGTGATGGATGGTTGCTTTGTTCCCAATCTTACTTTCGGCCCCAAAATGGTAAAGGATCTAAAGCCGTTTTCCCGGCTGCCCCTGGATGTTCATCTTATGGTCTCCCACCCCGATATCCTTTTAGAGGATTTCGCCGCCGCCGGGGCGGATTATCTGACCTTTCATATCGAAGCGGTGACTCATGCGCATCGAACCATTCAGAATATTCTCAGTCTCGGGGTAAAACCGGGTATTTCTCTGGTACCTTCCACTCCCGTGGTAATGATACAGGAGCTTCTACCGCTGGTGAGTCAGGTTTTGGTCATGACGGTAAATCCCGGGTTCGGCGGCCAGAAGATGATTGGGTCTTGTCTTGAGAAGGTTAAGGAGTTGGTTCGTGTGCGGGAAGAACGTGGTCTCGATTTTATTATTTCCGTGGATGGGGGCATCAACGATGAAACCGCCCCGGAGGTGGTAGAAGCGGGAGCCGATGTGCTTATCAGCGGAAGCAGTTTCTTTACATCTTCCGACCCGCCGGGGTATGTCCGGGGGCTTAAGGCCCTCTCTCAAAAATAGTCGGTTTTAGTTAACTGACTTCAGAGCCGATAATTAAAAGGTATTTTATTGCTAATTTGGTAATCGTTTAGATAATAAGGTTACCGTGACCGGTTCTCGATATTTAAGGAGAGAAAGTTGATGAAAAAGGGCAGAACGCTGTTCCTCCTTCTCTTGTTGGCCCTTGGCCTTCCGTTGACGGCGCAGCAAAACGGGGGAAGCTCCCCGGACAGGGTAGGAGCCGCCTTGGTGGAAACGGAAATGAGAAAGGGATTAAACCTTTTCAAAGAGGGGCTCTATAACGAGGCTCTCTACGTGTTCAGGGAGATAACCCTGGAGAACATTTATTCCGAATATCATGGATCCTCCTATTTCTGGATTGCCAAGTGCTATCTGGCCCTGGGAAATATCGATTTGGCAGAAGAGAATTTCGATTTTTTTCTGGGTGATTTCGAGGGGCATCCTTTTTATGAAGAGGGTTTTTATCAAAAAGGGAGAATCCTTTTCTTAAAAAATAAATACCAGGAGGGTATAGGGGTCTTTTACGATTTTGTCGAACGATGGCCTGATTCGGATTACACCGCCAATGCCTATTTCTGGATTGCCGAATCGCTCTTTCTTTTAGGGCATTATCGCGAAGCAGAGACTCTTTTTGATTTAGTTGTTTCCAAGTATCCTTCAAGCTATAAAGTCGAATCGGCCCGGTATCGGCTGAGTCTCATTGATATTTTTGACAGAGAGAAGGTTCTGCTGGATCTTCTGAAAGTGAGTCACGAAGAATATATTAACAGTCTGGACGATTTTCAGCGCCGGGAAAGGACCTACGAGCAAGCACTCAGCATTTATCAGCGGCAGATCTTGAATCTGACCGAAACCTTGGAAGCGGAAAGACGAGCCGCCGCTTTGGCCGCTTCCCGGCCTCCGATTGAGACACCTATCCCTGATCCGGTGGTAACCGATGCGGGAATTTCGGATAATCTGCTGCGTTTGGTTGATTTAAAGAACAGGGTGTTGATTCTTAAGGAGTTCTACGTGGATCTAATGGAAGATCAATACCGGGAGGGGATGTGATGAAGCGGACGGCCCTTGTTTTGTTCCTGTTACTTGTCTCTCTTTCCCTCTACGGGTATGAAAGCATCCGGGGAAACATCAAACTGGTTCTCGATGAAAATTTGGGGACCTTTTCCCTCTACGATCTACGCAATCCGGAAAAACCCGTTCCCTTCATAGTCGATACAGATCCTCGCACCAGCGGCCTTTTCATTTTTGTCGATGATAAGGTTCACAGAATGGGGCAGGGATCCTCCTTCCGGCAAACCCTGGAGACCAGGAGCGACGGAGCCTCCCTGGTGTGGACCAGTTCTGCCCTGAGGATAACCCAAGACTTTACCTTTACCCGGTCTCCCGGGGCATCGGCGGACGATGGTGTGCTGATGAAGGTGAAGGTGGACAATCTTTCCAATACAACCCAGGAAATTGGCATACGGTTGTTTTTAGATACCCTGCAGGGCGAAGGAGGAGGGCCGCATTTCACCTTGGCCGGCGGGATTGAGGTATCAAGGGAAACCACCCTCTCCCGGAATTTCCCCGCCTATTGGGTAAGCGGCGACCCTTCCCGGGGTGCTTTACAGGTGATGACAAATGCCAGAGGGATTACCACCCCCTCCCAGGTGGTCTTTGCCAACTGGAAGCGTCTTGATTCCTCCAACTGGCTTTATCAGGGAAGGGATAGAAACTTCAACTACCTTCCTTATTCGGTTAACGACTCTGCGGTTAGCCAGTGGTACGATCCAGAACCGGTCAACGCCCATTTAAGCAGGGAAGTCATCGCCGCCTTGGGACTCTATTCTCCCACGGGGCACGGAGTTTCCGCAGCCTCAGCGGTATCAACGGCAACCCCGGAAAGCTCGCCGGGGACAGCAAACAATCCTGATCTATTCCTCGATGGTCTTCGGGACGAAATTGCGAAGGTCAACCAAGTTCTTCTGGAAATTGAAGCAGCCCTAGTAGAGGAAGAAGAAACCGGGGGCACCGACGCAACGGAATTAGAATCACGAGTGGAAGAGCTGGAACAAAGAAAGCTAAAGTATCAGGAATAATCACAATTTATGGCGGGAACGTTTCAGAAAGCAAAAGATCTTTATCAAAACGGTGAATACTCTGAAGTCATCCGTCTCCTGGAGCCGCAAATTTTCCGTTTTCGGGAAAGTCAGGAGTTTTATCTGATTCTTGGCCTTTCCTGCCTTCACGCCCATGATATAAGCGCCGCCTTCACCTATCTTCAACGGGGCCAGGATTTAACAGAACAGTTCGAGCCGGATCTGTTCTTGGGAATGGCCATGGTTCATCTGCACCGGCAAGAGAACACCGAAGCAGTGAGATGCTGGCTTCGTATCCTTGAACATGATCCTAAGAATAGCCGCGCTTTAAAGGGATTGGATTTCCTTCGATCCGAACCGAAACAAGAAAGAATTAACGATCTACTGGAAGAGGGGAAGCTGGAAAAACTGCTTCCTAAAACCCGGAAAAGAGTTAAACTCAAAAAAAGATTTTACCTCCTGCTTATTATTCTCATGGTTCTTATCGGGGCAGGCTTTTTTATGCTCCCCAGGCTGGGAAAACTTTTCTTACCGAGAGAAACCCGTCCCTTTCAAATGTTAGAGGCCGATGATTTTTCCGAGTTAACAAGCCTTACGGGAAGCTTTCATTTTATTCTTACCGATGCCGAGATAGAAAAAGCCCTGAAGGATGTGAATAAATACCTTTTAGCCTACCGGGACAACCTGGCCATGCGAGAGATAAACCGTCTTCTTCTCTCCAACGCCCACGAAGATGTCAGGTTGCGGGTTGAAGGTCTCAAAAAAAGCATTCGTACTCCCAGTTTTGCCGATTTCAATGACAACTTCCGTTACAGCGAGGTGGCCCGGGAACCGTATCTCCATAGAGGCTGTTATGTTGTTTGGAGAGGCCGGGCTACCAACATCGTGGTGGGGGAAGAGGAGATTCAATTCGACTTTTTAGTCGGGTATGAGGATGAAAAAACCTTAGAGGGCATCGTACCCGCCGTGATTTCTTTCAGTGCCGATGTGACCGTTGATTTCCCCCTAGAGATCTTAGCCAGGGTGGTTCCTGTAGAATCCCGCGGGTTCCACCTTGAAGTTTTATCCCTTCACCGCCTCTGGGACTAATCTTTTCCGCATTTTGCACAATCAAATCTTTAAACGATTTTTTCTGTATCACGATCGCCCTCTTGAGACGCATGATTCTGTCACGGTTTACCCGATAGACACCCCTGCATCATATGCTTGACCCGGAAGAACCGTAAAGATACAATTAGCCTCCGAAAGGGTCACTATTCTTGAATCCCTCAGATCGCCGGGGGGTAAGTAGTACATAAATGGCGAAGGAGTTATGGATATGGCAAAGAGCAGCGGTTTACCCGAACGAAAAACCCCGGGGAATGCGGAAGAGAAGGGGAAAGCCCTTGAGGCGGCTAAACTTCAGATCGAAAAACAATTTGGCAAGGGGTCGCTGATGAAGCTGGGAGACCGGGATCACAGCCTGGAGGTTGACTGTGTTCCCTCCGGATCCATCATGCTTGATGCGGCTCTGGGGGTAGGGGGATATCCCAAAGGAAGAATCATTGAAATTTACGGTCCCGAATCTTCCGGAAAGACCACCCTGGCCCTTCATGCCATAGCCGAAGCCCAGAAAGCCGGAGGCATTGCCGCCTTTATCGATGCCGAACACGCTTTAGACCCCACCTATGCCCGGAATTTAGGAGTCAACACCGACGAACTCTGGGTTTCACAGCCCGATACGGGGGAACAAGCCCTGGAAATCGCCGAGTCTCTGGTCCGCTCCGGTGCCGTTGATATCATCGTGGTCGATTCCGTGGCCGCTTTAACGCCTCAAGCAGAAATTGAGGGCGATATGGGCGATTCTCATATGGGTCTTCAGGCCCGGTTGATGAGTCAAGCTCTCAGAAAGCTTACGGGAATTATTTCTAAATCCGGTGCCAGCCTGGTTTTCATCAATCAGATCAGGATGAAAATCGGAGTGATGTTCGGGAATCCCGAAACCAGCACCGGCGAAAACGCCCTGAAATTCTACGCTTCCGTGAGGTTGGAGGTGAGAAGGATTGAAACAATCAGTAAAGGAACCGATGATGCCATTGGGAACAGGGTGAGAGTCAAGGTGGTAAAAAACAAGGTGGCTCCTCCGTTCCGGAAGGTAGAAATGGATATCATGTTCGGCAAAGGAATATCCGCCAGCGGATCTCTCCTTGATGCGGCCTTGGCCCAAGATTTGGTGCAGAAAAGCGGTTCCTGGTACTCCTACGGTGAAGAACGCATCGGTCAGGGCCGTGATAACGCCAAGCTTTTTCTCGAAAATAACCCCGAAATTTATAAGGAACTGGAAGCCAAGGCCAGGGCTATCCTTTTCCCTAAACCCGTAGATGAAAAAGCCAAAACCCTTAAAGAAACAGCCTCAACAGCGGGGGCCGTTTCAAAGGAAGCCTTCGACGAGGAAACCGCCCCGGCGGTGGAAGACCCTGCGGGACTGTTTTAGTTCCGCCGCCGCCGCAGCTCTAGGCTGCGGCGGTTTACCTTTTACCGCGATAAAGGTATATTGTTTTCAATGAGTGAAACCATCCAGGAAGAGAAAAAAAGCTTTAAGCTGGAACAGTTTGAAGGGCCCCTGGACCTCCTGCTGTTCCTTATAAAAAAGTCTGAAATAAACATATACGATATTCCCATTGCCCAGATCACCGAGCAATTCATCGGGTATCTTGAACAGGGCAACAGCATCAATCTGGATAACTTGACCGACTTCTACGTCATGGCCGCAACCTTGCTGTTGATAAAATCTAAGATGCTGCTTCCCGTCGAGGTCGATTTAGACGAAGAATTTGAGGACCCACGGCAGGAACTGGTGGAACGACTGATCGAATATCAGAAGTTCAAGAAGTTCAGCGACATCATGGAGGAAAGGGAGCGTCAGGCGGAATGGCAAATTCAGCGTCGGAAGAAACAGAGAATTCTACCGTTTCCCGAATCTGAGGATCTATGGGAAAAGATTGATGTTTGGGATCTGCTTCAGACTTTTTCCACCATCATTACCTCTCTCTCTTCGGACCGCATCATTGACCTTTACGAAGAAGTGACGGTTAATGAAAAAATCAGCCTCATGAATGAGCTGTTAGAACAGAAGTCGGAGTTTCTCTTTACCGATCTTATTGTAAGGCCCGATTCGGTGCTGGATCTCATATGTGCTTTTCTGGCAATTTTAGAGGCGGTCAAAATTAAACGGATAACCATTCTGCAGAACCGGATGTTTGGCGATATCCGGATAAAAGGAAATACCGAGTTTGAAGAATATGGAACAGACGAGTGACATGTTAAAAGAACAAGCCTTAATCGAAGCCATTTTGTTTTTGGAATCTGAGCCGGTTAATATTGCGACCCTATGCAAGTTCACCGATCTTTCCAAAGAGATGGTGGAGCTGGCCCTGGGCGCCCTTCAAGAAAGGCTGAAAGGCGAAGAATACGGGCTGGATCTGATTCAGCTGGCGGGAGGCTGGGTCTTTACTCCCAAGGAAAGCCTTTGGCACTTCCTCAAAGACCGGTACGGAAAGAAGAATGATAATCGGTTATCCAAGGCGGCCTTGGAAACTCTCTCGATTATTGCCTACTCACAGCCCATAACAAAATCTGAAATTGAGAACATCCGGGGTGTCGCTCCCGATGGCATGATAAAGATTCTAATGGACCGGGAATTCATCAAGGTGGTGGGAAAGAAGGATGCCCCGGGAAAACCGGTCCAGTACGGCACCACCAAAGAATTCTTAAAAACCTTCCGGCTCAGCTCAATATCTGAGCTTCCTAAGCTGGATGAAAAAAATCAGGAGCGTTTTGAACTTAATGGATAACAGGGAAACCATGCGACTACAGCTTTTTATGGCCCGGTGCGGTGTGGCATCCCGGAGAAAATGTGAGGAAATTATTGCCTCAGGAAAGGTTAAGGTGAATGGTAAGACCGTCATCAAACCAGGCACCTTGGTAGAGCCCGATGATCAGGTAACCCTGGAGGGCCGAAGCCTCAATTTGGTGAAGACTCCCGTGTACTTGGCGTTGAACAAGCCCTCGGGATATCTCTGCTCGAATAACGACGATCAGGGACGGCCGCTGGCCATTGAACTCGTGAAAAACGCCTACACCGGCCGGCTGTATAATGTCGGGCGGCTTGATTTTCTTTCCACGGGGTTGATTTTTTTTACCAATGACGGAGATTTCACGAAAATCGTTACTCATCCCTCCGCCGAAATTGAGAAAGAATACCTGGTGGAAACCCGGGAAAACATTCCCGAAGAGTTTATGCAGCAGTGTAAAAAGGGTCTCAACGTCGAAGGGGTCCATTACCGGATAAAACAGTACCAGTATCAGGCCCCCAATAGGGTTAAGCTGGTTCTTACCGAAGGGAAAAACCGGGAGATCCGCAACCTCTTTCAGTATAAGCGAATGAAAATCAAAAAACTTCACCGGGTTCGTATCGGCGACATTCATCTTAAAAGCCTTGCGCCGGGGACTTATCGATACCTCTCACGTAAAGAAATCGACGGTCTTATCAAACAGGCCCGAAGAAAAAAGGATGATTGATGAAATGCCATGGCGGATTTCTTTCGGCATCTTCAGCCGCTGAGCTTCCACACCGGTTCCGGCTTGCCTGAAACACTGCATTTTTTTAGGAGTAACCATGATAATAGCCATTGACGGTCCCGCCGGAGTGGGAAAGAGTACCATCGCCCAAGCCATTGCTAAAAGCCTTGGCTTTTTTAATATAAACTCGGGAAATTTTTACCGCGCCGTAACCTATGAAGTATTAAAGAGCGGCGTTGACCCCTCAGAAAACGACGAAGTCATCAGAGTAGCCCGGTCCCTGGTTTTTGAAATTGAAGAGGGGAGGCTTCTGGTCAACGGCGAGGATGTTGACCCCTATCTGCATACCGACGAGGTCGACCTTTGGGTGGCTCGGCACAGCGCCAATCCTCCGGTAAGAGATGTGGTAAATCAAAATTTACGCCGTATTGCCGCCTCCATGGACATCGTTATGGAAGGCAGGGATATAACCACGGTTGTTTTCCCCCATGCCGATCTCAAGGTTTTTCTTGATGCATCCATCGATGCGCGGGCTGAAAGGCGGTTCCGCCAGGGGGTTACCGGGCAGACCTTGGAAGAACTAAAGACATCCATCGCAGAGCGTGATTCTATCGATCGGAACAAGCCTGTGGGGGCCCTTCAAATAGCCGACGATGCGGTTTATTTAGATACATCGGACTTGACCATAGATCAAGTTTGTGAGAAAGTAGTAGCTAACTTACGTGGAATAGCATAGATATTAGGAGTAATTGGATTAATATGACAGATCAGAAGCCCAATGCAGACGACAACCAGACCCTTCTTCAGGAGGAGTACCTCAAGTCCATGGATGGACTGGAAGAGGGGCAGCTCATCGAGGGCACAGTCATCGAAATTACCCAAGAACAAGTTTTCATAGACGTGGGATACAAATCTGAAGGAAGAATTCCCCGGGAAGAGTTTGAAGTTGAACCCCAAATTGGAGATTCCGTGCAGGTCGTTTTGGTCAGCAAAGAAGGCCGGAACGGTGAAGTGGTTGTTTCCAAGAACAAGGCGGACCTCAAAGTTTTCTGGAAGGATCTTCGTATTGCTTTTCAGGACGGTCTTCCCGTGGAGGGCGTCTTTGAAAAAGCCATAAAGGGTGGTTTTGAGGTAAACCTCGGACACGGGGTTCGTGCTTTCAATCCCATTTCTAAAACCGATGTTTTCCGAGTGGAAAACCCCGAAGAATACGTTGGTATGAAGACGAAGTTCATGATTGACCGTCTTTACAGCGACAATAAAATTAAGATTGTTCTTTCTCGCCGGAAATGGCTTGAAGAAGATATTGATAAGAGGCGCAGCGCCTTCTTTGAAAAAACCGAAATTGGCGATGATGTGGAAGGAACGGTGAAAAGCTTCACCTCCTTCGGTGCCTTTATTGATCTAGGCGGGTTCGACGGTCTTCTTCATATCAATGATATGAGCTGGGGGCACGTTACCCGTCCTAAAGAATTCGTCAAGAAAGGCGACGTGATCAAACTCAAGGTGATTAAGCTTGATCCCACTGAAATGAAGATCAATCTTTCCCTCAAGCATTTTACTCCCGATCCCTGGACCACCTTTGAAGATAAGTACGGCGTAGATTCCGTAATCAAAGGCAAGGTGACCAAGCTGACCGATTTCGGTGCGTTTATCGAAATTGAAGAAGGGATCGAAGGTTTAGCCCACATCTCTGAACTCTCTTGGGTAAAGAGGATTAAACATCCCCGGGAAGTGCTCTCCATCGGAGACGAGGTGGAAGCGAAGATTCTTGCCTATGATATTCAGCAAGGCCGGATATCCTTGGGTCTGAAACAGGTTCTGCCTAATCCCTGGGAAGAAATGCAGGCTCGTTACCCCGTGGGAACCCGTCTCACCAGGGTTGTGAAAAAAATTACCAATGCCGGGGCCTTCATTGAGCTCGAAGAAGGCATCGATGGATTCCTTCACGCCGACGACATCTCCTGGACCAGAAGGGTTAAAAATCCTTCTTCGGTGATGAAAGAAGGGGAAGAGGTCGAGGTTGTGGTTATTAACGTCGATATTGAAGCCCGCCGGATTCGGCTCGGCATCAAACAGCTTTCCGAAGATCCTTGGCAGGCCCTGCAGTCCATGGCTCCCCGGGGAACCGTGCTGGAAGGCGAGGTGACCAGCGTCACCGATTTTGGCCTTTTTGTCCGGGTTCACGGTGATATCGAAGGTCTGGTTAGCAAGCATCAGCTGGTAGAACCGGGTACCACCGAAGAATCAGACGATGAACTCCTGGCTAAATATAAGGCCGGTGATAAGGTCAAGGTATTGGTTACCGACATTAACACTCAGAGCCAGAGGCTTTCTCTCTCGATTCGGGAGTACCAGAGAAGCCTTCAGCGGCAGGAGCTTTCTAAGTATATCCATGATGATGAGGAAGAGACCACCTTTACCCTGGGTGACTTCATCAAAAACGATAAATAAACTGTTGAGAGAAGAAGCAGAGAGGCCGTTTTATGACGGCCTCTTGCTTTATGAGGACCATGTTTTCTTCACAGATTGACGCTAAAAGATTAGAAACTCTCATCGAGATAAACGCCCTCATAAACTCAAATTATGAGGATGCTAAAAACCTTCTTACCCGGATATTGGAATCAGCCACCCGGCTTACCATGGGAGAGGCTTCTTCTATCCTTTTGGTGAATCCAGAGAATAACCGTCTTTATTTCGAAATTGCCCTGGGTCCTCGGAGCAGCGAAATTAAGAAATATACCCTTAACATGGGCGAAGGTATCGCCGGTTGGGTGGCTGAACATAACACATCCCTCATCGTCAATGATGTGGATAAGGATCAGCGGTTCTTTTCCGGTATGGATGAAAAAACCAGCTTCAACACATCCTCTATCCTGGCCGTTCCCATGCGCATCAAAGACCGGTGTGTGGGGGTCATTGAGATTATCAACCGCATGGATAAGAAGAATTTTAACCAGGAAGACCTTCTTTGGCTTGAAATCTTCGCCAACCAGGCGGCCATAGCCTTTCAAAACGCCAAGTCTTATCAGAAAGTGCAGAATGAAGTGGCGGTTCTTCAGGACCAGTTGAAAAAAGGGCAGGGGTTTCATACCTTCATCGGTAAAAGCCGGATAATCCAGGAGAAACTGGGTATCGCCGCCAAGGTGGCGCAGACCAACTCCTCTGTTTTGATTCTTGGCGAAAGCGGGGTGGGAAAGGAACTCTTTGCGGAGCAAATACATCTTCAGAGCAACCGCAGCGATCAACCCTTCATTCGGGTCAACTGTGCTGCCCTACCGGAAAACCTGCTGGAAAGCGAGTTGTTCGGTCATGTCAAAGGGGCCTTTACCGATGCTTCCAGTGACCGGAGGGGCCGTTTCGAATTGGCCCACGGAGGGACAATATTTCTTGATGAGATTGGGGAAATACCCCTCTCTATTCAGGCAAAACTTCTGAGGGTTATCCAACACAAGGTTTTTGAGAAACTGGGTTCCAGCGAGCCATTTCACACGGATGTGAGAATCATAGCGGCGACTAACCGGGATCTTGAAGCAGCTTTGGAGGACGGTTCCTTCCGTCAGGATCTCTACTACAGACTCAATGTTCTGCCGTTTTATATTCCCCCCTTACGGGAGAGAACCGAAGACATCCCCGAATTGGCGGCCTTTTTTTTAAAGAGGGTAAGCAGAGAGACGAAGAAACAGATTTCTGATTTTACTCCCGATGCCATGGATGCTTTGATGACCTATCCTTGGCCTGGAAATGTGAGAGAATTGGAGAATGTGGTGGAACGGGCCGTGGTTATTTGTGATACCTCCCGGATCGAGCCAAGCCATCTTATCCTGAACAATGAGGGGCAAGACAGGGACTTATACCTGGGAAAAACTTTGAAAGATGCCACAAACCTCTTTAAAAAACATTTTATACAGAGTATTCTAAGTGAGTTCTCGTGGAAACAGGTTGAGGCCGCCAAGGCTCTTGGTATTCAGCGGACCTACCTTTCTAAACTTATTCGAGATCTTGATATACAGAGATAGAGGAGCAGCATGGCTAACATTAATGAACCCGCGGGAAAGACCCAGTTAAAAGTTAAGATTTCCCAACTGTTGCAAAAAAATCGTGTGCCTCTTTTGAGCATCACCGGCGTGGTTGTCGCTGCCTTGGTAATTCTGGGAGTGTATTTCTCCTTAGTAGAGAAGCGAATTGCCCGGGGAATTGAGAAAATGGAGTCGGTTATACAGATTTATGAGGAAGAATGGATGGGCGCCTCCGAAGAAGAGCGCACCGCCATCCGTGAGACCTTGGATGCTGAGATTGAACTGTTGATTGAGGAATATCCTAAGGATTTTCCCGGTCAGAAAGCTCTTTTTATGAAGGCTGAAATAGCCGCCCAATCCGAGTCGTTTGAAACCGCTTCAGCCACTTATGCCGAATTGGCCCGCACCTTTCCGGAAAGTTACCTGGCCCCGGTGTCCTTGGCACAAGCCGCCGCCACCGCGGAAGAAGCCGGCATGAACGATAAGGCCCGTGAGTACCTGACAGAGTTGGTGGACAAGTATCAGGAAAATAAGGAAGAACTCTACCGGGGGCTTTTTAATCTTGCCAGGCTCCAAGAGCAGGCCGGTTTGACAGAGGAAGCGATTACGAATTATTCCCAAATACTCGATCTTGGCGCTTCCGCCGGATGGGCCGGGTTAGCCCAAACAAGGCTTATTCAACTCGGAGCCGAATAAAACCGGCTTGGTTTTCCAAGGCTGCCGTCTTATCTCTTAGGGGAGGACTGCAGCCTTTTTTTATGTAAAAGTTGGGTATTTCAATGAAATATGGTAGTATATAGCTATTCGGAAACACCGAAAGATTCACCACCGGGAGAATCCTATGCTTAAGAAAAAAAAGAAACTGAAGATTTTTGAAACACGTTATTTCGGACTGATCATCGGGATTTTTGTCATTTTGATCATTTTCGGTTTATCCCGAACCACCACTATTTTTTCCGGTCTTGAAACATCCATGCTGGATGTTCACTTCAAATACAAAACCATCAGCGAAAAGGAAAACATCCAGGAGGGTGTTAGTCTTGAGGCGGTAAATCCTAATATTAGTCCCGATATAGTAATTGTCGGCATCGATTTTAGGTCCCTGGATAAATTTGGAAAGTGGCCCTTCCCCCGCTGGCGGCATGCCGACCTGCTCAGGTCCCTCTCACGCATCTCTAATCAGAACGCCCGGGAAAATTCCGTACTTCTGGACCTGTTTTTCATAGAAAGAGATGATAATGCCATCGATGATGCCCTTCTGATCGATTCAATCAAGGAAAATGGCAAAGTTTTTCTGGAGACCTTTCTTGATGAGTCTCCGCCTCCTGCCACGAACCGGGATGAATATTTTGCCCGGCAGCAGCTGCTATATGAACGTCATGGGGAGATTCTAAATTTAAAGGGCGATTGGCATCGGCTGCCCGCCTTTTTTGGTCTTCAGCCGCCCTTGCAACCCTACGGAGCCGCCGCTTACGGTTACGGTCATGCCAACTTTTTTGAAGATCCCGACCAGATATATCGAAAACAGCCTTTAATAGTACGTTCTTCGGTTCTTTTAGAGGAAATACCTCTGGACCTTCTTACCGTCGATACCCCCGTGGATGAATCGAAATTTGAACGAATCGAATGGGTCGATAAAAAGGGCCGTCATCATACCCTCAAAATGCCCTTGACCGAGGAGTCACTGGAAACTCTGACGAACGAAATGTCCGTCAATGCTCCTCAGAAAACCGAGGATTTAGACGGTGACGGCGAGCCAGATAAGTTTTCTTATGTACTTTATAAATATAAAGATCATTTTGTTCCTTCCATAACCCTGGCCCTGGCGTTAAACTATTTTCACAAAACCCTTGATGATATCGAAGTTGTTTTAGGAGAGTACATTTTTATTCCTCAACCCGAGGTATGGGATTCAGAAATAGGGGAGTGGGTCCCCTATGAGGTGGTTAAAGTTCCTGCGGTGTACAACGACGAAGGTGAAATGGTCACCGCCGCCGAAACAGAACTGAAAGACCATATCAAAATTCCCATCAATGATCGGGGACAGATGCTTATCAACTTTATGGGTTACGGTTCCTTCGCCACCCCGGGAAGCAGGCAAACCTTTCCCATTCGCAGTTACTCTGGATATGCCACCACACCGCCTCCGGTCAACGGCCGCTGGCCCCGTACCAAGGCGCTGGATAACAAGATTGTTATGGTGGGGGCCTTTGCCCGAGGCATAGCCGATGACCAAAAAACCACCCCCTACGGGCTGATGTACGGCATTGAAATGCATGCCAACGCACTTAATACGATTCTCATGGATAACTTTCTGATACCTGTGTCTCCCTGGATCGATTTTGCCATCCTGGCGGCGCTGATCATGATTGTGGCCTTTCTCACATCCCGTATTCAAGCCCTTTGGGCTTTCGTGCTTACTCTGATTTTTATTCTCGCTCTCTTTTTCACCACCACCATGATCTTTGAGAGCCAGGAATTAATTGTAAACTTCACCAGCCCGGCCCTGGGCATGCTGTTGTCCCTGGTGGCCATCGTGGCCTACCGGGCCATGACCGAAGAAAGAGATAAGAGAATTATTAAAAATATGTTCGGTACTTATCTCAGCCCAAAGGTGGTGGAACAGATTCTCGACACGCCTCCCGAGCTGGGGGGGCTTGATAAAAATCTCACCGTGTTTTTCTCCGACATCCGAGGCTTTACGACCCTGTCTGAAAGCATGACTCCCCAGGAACTGGTCAAGATGCTGAACCGGTATCTCTC
>CAYYNJ010000002.1:12027-12890 GCA_964472775.1 uncultured Spirochaetaceae bacterium | reverse complement strand
GGCCGAAGGCGGCACGCTGGACAAATACGAAGGTGATGCCATCATGGCCTTCTGGGGTGCTCCCTTGCCGGCGGAAGATCATGCCTTCCTGGCTTGTAAAGCCTCGGTAAAACAATTAGAGGTATTAGCCCAGCTCAATGCGGAAGCACCTCCGGAGAGACAAATTAATATTGGTATCGGCCTCAATTCCGGTATCATGACCGTGGGAAACATGGGCTCGACTCAGCGGATGGACTATACCTTGATAGGCGATAATGTTAATCTGGGTGCCCGGCTTGAAGGTACCAACAAGGCATACGGAACCCACATTATCATCAGTGAATATACCTATGAAATGGTTAAGGACAAGGTTATTGCCCGGGAACTTGATAATATTCGGGTGAAGGGTAAAAACAAACCCGTCCTGATCTACGAGCTGGTGGATATAAAAGAAGGGTTCTAAAATTACGGATATGACAACTTTCGGAAAAAACCGCAAAATTAAGACCCTGCGCCGCTGCGGCGGTGCAGGGGTTGTTTTTTTATTCTTCCTCATAACCGCAGGTTGCGGCATACCCAATTATGCCTACTTGGATCCGCCGAAAATGGGAGATCGATTCGACAAGGACAAGTATGCCACATTTTTAAATTCTACGGAAAACAATCCCGATATTTTTCAAGGTTACCAAATCTATGCGAAGTTTTACAGCGATGGCGAAAAAGTTGACTCGGGAAACCTATCAACCCAGCGAGATTTAGAAAATAATGGTTTTATTAAACTGGCCACACCTCTAATACCAGAAGACTCTTGGCGATTTTCTCCCTTAATTAAACTGACCGAAGCAGAAAAAGCTCAACTTGCTGAAGTCGTTGCAGGAGCTACC
>CAYYNJ010000002.1:11702-12016 GCA_964472775.1 uncultured Spirochaetaceae bacterium | reverse complement strand
AAGATGATAACCCCGGAACGTCCTCTGGTTTCAACACCAAGAGTAGTTACAACGGTAAAGAGGTTTCGGTGGCACGTTTTCTCAATGTTTCGGTGCCGCTAAAAAGTTTCAGTGAAGCCGACCTTGAACCCGAGGATAGGTCCAATGATCCAATTGACGGGGGAGATTTGCCTGCAGATTTTCCTTTACCGGAAACTATCGGTGAGTATTATCTGTATCTTTCGATTTACCTAGTCTCATACGGAATCGATTCCGATCTATCTCCCATTTATAGTATTCCTCTTTATTTGGGAGTCGTAGAACTATCTGTCGAC
>CAYYNJ010000002.1:0-11692 GCA_964472775.1 uncultured Spirochaetaceae bacterium | reverse complement strand
TTATCTTTCGGTATTTGTCCTTTCCTATGGCCGGGAAAGTGATGGCTGCTATACAGAAGTATATAGTGAACCATTATACCTTGGTTATGTTGAACTTCCTGTCGACGAAACCTCAAGCTGGTAAACACATAGTATTTTTTCTAAGGAGCTAAAAGAAATGTTCGGTTACTACTTCAACATTGGCATCATCTATTTTCTTGTAGGTTTTTCGGCTGCCTTTATTTACCACTTCATTTTGAAGCGCCGCACCTTGGGAAAGTTCTGGGGAGCCTTAGTCATAGGGATCCTGGGTTCTTTTTTGGGAGCCATAATCGATTATCTTTTTCATGACGTTTTAGAATATCTGGCCAACATAAGCGGTTCGGTAAACATCTTTCCGCCTTTACTGGTTTCATTTTTTGTCCTCTGGTTATTCTGGACCTTTACATCCAGGGATGGCTGAAACGAAATGGTTTGGGGTCATTCGATATCCAATGACCATAACTTCTGATAATGTATATTCTGTCTACTAAGGTTTGGTAATATTTTATGGATGATAAAGAATTATCTGATGAGCAGTATCCTTCTAACTTCGAAGGGCTTTATAAAATCATAAAAATTCTTCGTTCTCCCGACGGGTGCCCTTGGGATCGTGAACAGACTCCTGAAAGTCTTCGTTCTGCCATGGTGGAAGCAGTGTTTGAATGCATAGACGCGATGGAGAAAAATGATCCCGACCATGTGATGGAAGAACTGGGTGACATCATGCTCTTGGTAACCATGCTGACGGTAATTTTTGAAGAGCAGAAAGATTTTTTCTCCCATCAAGTCTTTCAGGCTATCAATGAAAAACTTATTAGACGGCATCCTCACGTTTTTGGTAAAACCTCCGTCCAGGGTTCTTCCGAGGTGGTTCGCCAATGGGAAGCCATTAAAATCGAGGTTGAAGGGCGCGACCAAGGGGAATCTCTTCTGGACGGAGTGCCCAGAAATATTCCTCCCTTGGAGCGCTCCTACCACCTGCAGAAGAAGGCGGCGAAAAAAGGATTTGATTGGGAAACAGCGTCTCAGGTGATGGCAAAGCTTCATGAGGAGATAGGAGAGCTGCAGGAGCTATTGGACGCCCCAGAGGCCTCTCAGGAGGCTCTGGAGGCGGAAATGGGAGACATCCTCTTTTCTGCAGTCAACCTCTCGCGATTCTTGAAAATTGACCCTACCTTAGCCTTAAACCGTACCAATAAAAAATTTTTTTCCCGTTTTGGTCATCTTGAACGGGAAATGAAAAACTCAGGGAAAATAATGGCCGCAGAATCACTCTCTGAAATGGATCGCCTCTGGAATCAGGCTAAAGAACAAGAATAATCCTCGGACAAATAAAATTTATTTGTCCGAAAGCATTTCAAAATATCCCATGGCAGAATTACCCTTTTTATCTTGGGCGTATAATTTTATCCTGTGAAGTGTGTGGGTATTGAGAAAATCTTCACCCAGCAGGGCCGCCAAAAATTTTCGAATGTTGCTGTTGCTTCCTTTTTTCACGGCCAAGTTATCTTTGATGTACCAGCCCCCCTTTTCCTGCTGAGATAGACTGATGTGTGACCACTGCGCTAAGAGGTCGGCAGGTATTTGATCCAAGACATCCTGTTTTGTGGCCGGACCAGAGAGGATGTACTCCCCTCCTCCGTAAAGGGCCATAAGACTCGGCCGCTTCATCTTTTCTTCGATGGTAGACATGAGGGCCGCCTGATTTACGGATAGGCCTTCAGGAAGGACCTTGTTCAGCTTCTGGATAAAGTCTTTGGGAGTCATATTTTCTAAAAGATCCACCGAAGCCACCTCGCCCTCGGAGCTGACGCCGAGCCCCAGGGGATGGGCAAATTCCAGCCGGGGCTTAGGATTAAACCCTTCGGTATACCTCACCGGCAGTGAAGAACGGAGGAAAGCCCTTTCCCAAATCTGCATGATATTGATGTGAGAGAGGAAAGTTGCCTTTCCCGTTTTTGTAAAAGAATAGAGCATTCGAGGATAGATCTTAGGCTCACCTTTTGTTGCCATTAATGTGACGTCTTCAGAAAGATTCTTGGGTGTTAAATTTGAATCAATCAGATCATCAAGAACAGGAAAATTATCGGTATCGCCGTTAGCCTTGACGATGTTATGATCTTTGCCGCATACGCCGCAGTAGTGGTCGCAAGGATCTTCACAGAGGGATGTCAAATCACCTTCCACGGCTCTCTGCCATTCCTTCTTGAGAAAGGCTGTGGAGCCCCCTAAATTAATACCCTCCCAGGGTAAGGAGGCATCGACCTTCCGTTCGTTTAGGTGAACCGCGGGGTCGTGTCCTTGTGCCTTCCTCGTCTCGATGACGTTACGCCATATATCTTTATTGAGGTAGTCATCCCAAGCGTCCAAGCGGGCTCCCTGATGAAACGCAGCAAGGAGAAGATCCGATACCGATTCATCTCCGCGGCTGACGATGCCTTCCAAGTAACTGGAAAAAGGAGCATGATACCCTAACTTTATACCTCTATTCAACTTATCCTTGACGTCTCTGATACGCTTGAGAGACTCTTCTTCGTTGAGCTGGCGCCCCCACTGAAAGGGCGTATGAGGTTTCGGTATAAAGGTTCCCACATTAGCATTGAGACGCATATTCACGGCATTCTGAATTTCATTGAGGTACTCGGCTATGGCGGTACCTTCATCTTCTTTGGAAAAGGGCAAACCAATCATAAAGTAAAACTTGGCGGTGCGCCAACCGGCGTTTTTTGCCTCCCTCAGAATCTCTATGGTTCTATTGATGGGAACCAACTTGTTCAGCCCACGCTGATCTCTTTCATCGGGAGTCTCCACGGCGAAGGTCAAGCCGCTTTTCCGGGTATCAGAAAGCTGGCTCAAGAGAGGAAGGGTAAAGCTATCGACCCGCATGGAGGGAAAAGAAAAAGAAATATTTTCCCTTCGGTAACGGTTGTTGAGCCTGCTCATAAGGTGCTCAATACCGTGATAATCCCCCGATGACAAAGAAGCTAGGGTGATTTCTCGGTAGCCGCAGTGTCTGATCAACTCTTCCACCTCTTCTTCGATGGTGGCGATGGATTTCTGGCGGAAAGGCCGATAGAAAAATCCCGCATGACAAAAACGGCATCCCGTGGGGCATCCCCGCATGATTTCAATGATTCCATGATCTTGTACCGTTTTGATGTTGGGTACTATGAAACCAGCGGCTGATGCGGTTACAGAAGAGAAGTCATCCCATATAGCCCTAACTACTTTTTTGTTTTCCCCGGGGATCCACACCGAAGGATGATCCTTAAAAACCTGAAGCAAATCCTGCCGTTTCCCCCCCTTGATTTTCAAATCCTTTACCTGCGAGATTAAACTAAAAAAACCGCTTTCCGCCTCCCCTATCCATACGGCATCGAGAAAAGCTCCAAAGGGAAGCGGGTTGGTAATGGCCGGTCCTCCGGCAATGATGATAGGGTCAGACTCGGTTCTTTCCTTGGATAATAAGGGTACTCCCCCGCTCTTTAGCACCGAAAGAACATTGGTGGCGGATAATTCATACCCGATGGAAAATCCGATAATATCTGTCTCGTTCAGGGGTATACCCGATTCTAAGGTATAGAGGGGGATTTGGTGATCTGCTAAAACCTCTTCAAAATCGGGGGCGGGCGCAAAAACCCGCTCACAATTGACTCCTTCTAGGCTGTTAAGCCGTCCGTATAAAAGTCTGACCGCCAGGTTTGACATTCCTATTTCGTAAAGGTCTGGAAAGCAAAGGGCCATGGTAAAGTCATCGGGGTTATCGTTATACAGGGTTCCGTATTCGCCTCCCACGTACCTTCCCGGCATGGTTACCGAAAGGAGGAGGGATCTTAAATCCTTTTCAGGATTAATAGTTGTTCTGCTCATTAATATTTGTACCTATGACTATAAACGTTCATGATCAAAGCGATTCCTAAAAGACCCGTCCATAAGGCGGAGCCTCCATAGGATAAAAATATCAGGGGGATACCCGTGATGGGCATAATTCCCATGGCCATTCCTATGTTTATTATGAAATGAAAGAAAATTACGGCTAAGATTCCGCCCCCCATATACAACCCGAATAGATCCTTAGAAATATTGAGGATATAGAGGCTTCTCAGCATGATGATAAGAAAAAGAAGAAAAATGGCGCTGCAGCCAAGGAAACCCCACTCTTCTGCGATGATTGAGAAGATAAAGTCGGTGCTTTGTTGCGGTAAAAAGCGATAATGACTCTGTGTGCCTTTTAAAAATCCTTTACCCATGCCGCCGCCGGAACCGACGGCGGTAATTGATTGGATTACATTCCAGCCCGCTCCCTGAGGATCAACCCCCGGATCGATAAAAACAATCAGCCGTTTTAATTGATAATCCTTGAGAACCTTACCGGCCCCAAAAGCACCTGCCAGGGAAAGAATAAAGACAGAAATGAAATAAGATATCCAGTAGTAGTACTTTTTTTTAATAAAAAGATATCCCACCACCGCCAGCATTAAGATTATCATACTGGAAAAGAAGGTTATCACAAGAAGATCAGGGTTAATAAGAAATTGTAACGCCCTGACAGAGTGGCCTAAGATGAACTCTTCCCAAGCGGGTAAAACCGTCAACAGGATAGAAAGCAAGCCAGCCAGGGTAACAAAGGCAATATACCTAAGAGGTATCCCTGCTAAAAAAACCATAACCAGCACCAGGGGAACAAAGACCATGGCTGTCCCTAAATCGGGTTGTAGTAATACCAAGCCCATGGGTAAAAAGCCGATTCCCAGGGCAACGATAAAACGCTGTAAGGGGTTATTACTTTTTTGTGTATTCTCTAAATATTTAGCCAAAAAGAGGATGGTAGCTATTTTACTGAATTCCGAGGGCTGGATACCTAAAGGTCCGAAACTAAGCCAGGAGCGGGCACCATTAATCACCTGGCCGAATTTTAGAGTAAGAATCAGGAGAATTATGAACAAGATGTAGAAATACCGGGAGAGGTTCTTTAATTGTCCATAATCAAGAAAATTAAAGAAAATGAGAATGACCAATCCGACCGATGCCCAAATGATTTGTTTAATATATTCGTTGGACATATTGATACCGGTAGAGGAAATACCGCTGGAATAGATAAAGAGGATTCCTATCACCATAAGAATGGTAACCGCCAAGGGGAGAATGAGATCGAATTCAAAAATTGAACGGCTTTTCACGATTCACTACTCCTTGAGATACCAGCGGTTTCGGAACTCTTCCAGTACTTCTTCATATGTCTGTTCGGCAAAGATGCCTTGAAAAATCATGTCCGCCGCCTTGGGGGCCCACCATTCCCATTCATTAGTTCCCTCTATATTTACCACCACCACCACTTCGTCGCCCGCTTCTTGACTATTGTAGGGTGCATAGGCGGCGAACCAGGAACTCCATCGGTCTTCAAAACCTACCTCTCCGGTTCCGGTTTTTCCGGCCACTTCGGTGGCCTGGGTAGTAATAACCCAGCGGGCGGTTCCATCGGTTATGACACCTCTTAGATAATCTCGCATTAAGGCGAAGGTTTCCTCTCTGATGGCCGAATCATGAAGTATTTCGGGTTCCTTGGTTTCGATCAAAGAACCGGTCACAGGATCTCTTACTTCCTTAAGGATATGGGGACGGTAAATATTTCCACCGTTGACAATCATGGCAAAGGCATTGGCCACCTGCAGAGGAGTGGCACTCATATAACCTTGACCGATAGAGGTATTAACCGTATCTCCCCCTACCCATCGGGAATTGTAAGTTTGGAGTTTCCAACTGGGGCTGGGGACAAACCCCCTGATTTCTCCCGGTAGATCGATTCCCGATACATCGCCGTAGCCGAAGCGCCGGGAATAATCAATTATCCTTTCAATTCCTAGATACTCGGTCCCCATGGTGTAGAAAAAAACATTACAGGATTCAGCTAAACCTTCTGCCAGATTCAAAGGCCCATGACCCGCCGCCACATGGCATCTGACGGTCCGATCGCCGTACCAGATTTCTCCCTCGCAGGTTACGGTTTGGTTGAGAGAAAAAACCTCTTCCTCAATCACGGCGGTGGCCATTATCACCTTGAATGTAGAAGCCGGAGCGTAACTTGACTGTATGGCGCGGTTCAGAAAGGGGAACCGCTTATCAAGAGATAATTGATTAAAAACTTCGGTTCGCCGGTTGGTATAAAACTCATTGGGATTAAACCAGGGATAAGATACAAGGGCTAAAACCTCGCCGGTACTCGGCTTGAGTACCACCACAGAACCCATACGTTCCCCCAGGGCCTTCTCCGCCAGGGTCTGAATATGACGATCCACCGTGAGAACAAGTTTTTTACCGTTTTCCGGAGGGATATCATCGATGGCAGAGGCATCGATCCTCCTGCCTTTCACGTCCACCGTGCGGAAACTAAGGCCGTCCCTGCCTCTCAATAGGGTGTCGTACTGCCTCTCGATGCCCGCCTTCCCAATGGTTGAGTTTCTCTGGTACCCCTTGTTGTAGAGGACCTGTAGATCTTCACTGGTTATATTACCGACGAATCCGAGAATATGGGCGATAGAACCGGTTTCAAGATAACTGCGGATAGGTTTATTAGTCCAGGTAACTCCGGGAAAACTGTCAATATGTTCCGCCAGGTAGGTTATGGTTTCAAACTCAACACTGTCTTTTACCTCCAGCGGTTCGTAAAGATGATAGGTTGAAGGGGGTATCCGTTTCCGAATATCATCAATAGATAACTCTAAAACGTTTGATAAGCGGCCGTAAAGATTTTCCCTCTCTCCCTGAGGAACCAAGGCAGGAGTGATAAGAACGGCGAAAGAAGGAATGTTCATAACCAGGGGAACATCAAAGTGGCGGTCGTAAATCTCACCCCGTTGGGCGGGAATAACCGAGGCGCGCTGAGCCACGGCGGTTGCTTTTTGTCGATATTCACCACCGTGAACAATTTGTAGCGAGAAAAGATAGCCGGTGTAAATAAAAATGCACAGGGTAAATATCACCGAAAGGGTAATCAATTTCCCCTTGGCGTGGCCGCTGTTCTGACTGGAAAATCCTTTAGAATCGGGCATTACCGGGCATCCTTGTTGTATTCTGTAAAAACCCCCGCTTTTCGAAAGAGATTGTACACCAACGGGGCAAGAAGGACGTTAAGACCTAATTCAATAATAAAGAACAGATCAAAAGCGGGGATTTTTTCTTCAAGAAAGAGAAGCGACAAAAGAAAGGCTAGCAACTCTTTCACCGAAGTGGCAACCGCAATGAATAGGACGGGCGTAACCAGCGGATCAAGAAATATTTTCCCCTTGGTAAAGCCGAATAGATAAGAAATGATAAGGCGGATGAGTCCGTTAAATCCTAAAGGAGAAAGACTGAGGAGGTCTTCAATAATACCGCCGGTAAAACCGAGTATCTGTCCTTGAAAGGCTCCCCGGGTGTGAGAAGAAAAAACAAGAAAAAGGAGCAGAAGATCAGGCGCCACGCTCTTGATTTGGAAATGACGGAATATTGTGGTTTGTAAAATAATGAGTAAAAGGGTTATAAGAAAGTGTACCCTGAATAAATTCCTATTCATCCAAAGTTTCTCCCTTCAGAACATATACATACTCAAGTCGGGAAAATTCGATAATTGGGTCGAGTTGAAGTTCAAGAGAAGTTTCCCATTCCTTTCCTTCCACTGCGGTAAGAGTTCCAATATAGATTTCCCTGGGAAACAGGGAATTTAACCCGGAGGTAACCACAAAATCTCCAAATTGGATTTCCCTGCGCGCCCTTTTTTTGACGTAGTTCATTTGCAGCATTAGACTTTCACCGCCGCCGCCTTTAACCAAACCTTCATATCGGCTTGTTTGTAGCCGAGCGGCGACGAAGGAGAGGTCATCATAGATGGGTTGAATTTTACTAGAATAAGGCCCCACTTCAATGATCCGGCCTACTAATCCCTGGAGCCCTTTATTGAAGGCCACAACGGGCATATTTTTTTCCACCCCATCCAGGGATCCTTTATTGATTATGATGGCGCTAAAATAGTTTACCGGATCCTTGGCAATAACTTCTGCGGGGAGAAAGGTGTGATCTATTAGTTTGGTAAAACCCAATTCTTGATTCAGTCTCTGGTTTTCTGCCTGGAGAAGCCGCAGGTCTTTTTCTAATCCTTCATAGTCCTTCAGCCGCTCTTGTATCTCATCATAGGCGTCCTGAAGTCGTCGCAGCTCGGAAATAGAGTTGATGGTACCGGAGAAAAAGCCTTCCACGGAGGCAAAACCTTGTTGGATCACCGACACGACCTGGAAACCCAGCTCTGCCGGTTGGAAGTGCTGTTTCCCACTGGAGAAAGAAAGCAAAACCACTGAAACAAGAAGTAAAAAACCAAACAGTGATCCTGTTCTATGAGTTTTTATGAAGGAATTTCCGCCTTTCATGGTTACCTGTTCAGGAGCCTTTAGGAATTCAGGTTATCGTAGATAGCTCTGTTTCCCATTTTTTGGGTATGTTCGTAATACATACCTGCTCCGTTGGCCACACAAAGAAGAGGGTTTTCCGCTAAAATGACAGGCACCCCTGTTTCTTTAGAAATCAGTTTGGGCAATCCTTTCAGAAGAGAGCCTCCACCAGTCATGACTATTCCTCTTTCAACGATATCTGCGGCCAACTCGGGCGGTGTTTGCCCCAAGGTTCGCTTTATTTCTTCAATCACCGCTGAAATAGGTTCCTGAAGAGCTTCCATCACCTCGATAGAGTCAATTTCCAATCGCCGGGGAAGTCCGGTAATCGCATCGGTTCCTTTAATCTCCATCTTTTCAATTTTTTTCTCGGGCAGGGCGTTACCGATGGACATTTTAAGATTTTCCGCCGTCTGCTCTCCGATGATAAGGTTATGAACGTTTCTGACGTGTTTGATGATGGCTTCATCAAACTCATCTCCGCCCAGGCGTATAGCTTTGGTGACAACCATACCGCCCAAAGAAATAACTGATATTTCTGTGGTTCCGCCGCCGATATCGCAAACCATGTGGCCCGCAGGTTCAAAGATAGGAATATTAGCCCCGATAGCGGCGGCTAATGATTCTTCAATAACCTTAACATCCCTGGCACCGGCCTTGTAGGCGCTTTCCTCGACGGCTCTCCGTTCAACCTCGGTGATACAGGTGGGGACACCAATAACCATTCTTGGTTTTACAAAGAGGCGGCGCGGCAGTACCCGGGAGATGAAGTAACGAATCATTTTTTCTGTGGTCTCAAGATCGGCGATAACACCATCTCTCAAAGGCCGGATGGCGATAATGTCACCGGGGGTTTTCCAAAGCATTTTTTTTGCATCGGTTCCCACGGCTACAACTTTTTTTGTACCCCGCTCAACCGCAACGACCGAAGGTTCGCAGAGGACAATTCCCTTCCCCCGAACATAAATGAGAGTGTTGCAGGTGCCTAAATCAATACCGATATCCGAAGAAAAAGCGCTGAACATTTTTTTGCGGCCCATAATGTCTCCCAGTTGTTAATATAATTTCAATCGAGCACCATAGTGATAGGGATTGATTTCCAAGGCCTTTCTCCACTGGTAGCGTGCCTTGGCAATATCTCCCATATCTTCATAAACCTCTCCGAGGAAATAATGGGCATCGGCAGAGCTTTGATTATCCGTTAGAATACTGAGGAACTGTTCCTCAGCCTTCTGAAGATCTCCTCTATCCCGGTAAATACGGCCCAATAAAAACCGGCTCTTCTCTTCCACCGTATGATCTTGAGTCTTGCTTAAGGCCCAGACCAGATATTCTTCAGCTTGAGCAATATCATCCATCTGGTAGTAGGTTTGAGCCAAGACCAGGTAGAGGGTGTCAGAAGGCGAACGTTCCAGGGCTTCCAGGTAATACTCGACGCTCCGGTTATAATCTCCTAAACTCGAATAGACTAATCCAAGATACTCGTAGGTATCCTCTCCAATATAACCGGAATTAATAGATTCTTCCAGATATTTTGAGGATAAATCCAAGTAGAATTTCCCCTTCTGATAATACGCTTTTCCCAGAATATATTCGATTTTCCCTTGTAAAGGCGTGGGGTCAAGGATGAGAGCCTTCCGTAAATTGATAATCGATAAGTCGACAAGAGAGAGACGTTCCTCCAGTGAGAATTGGCCTACCCCGCGATAAAAATAGGCAAAACCGTTGAACATAAGGGCTTCAAAATCAAGAGGGTTCTGAAGCAGAATTTCTTCACATCTCTGGTTGAGAACTTCGAAATTCCGCGCTTCCCACATGGTCTCCAGAGACTCTTGGGCCGTATCCATTTCCGCTGTGGGAAGTACGGGCTGGGTTTCTTTTTTATCTTGTTTCAAGAGGAAGGTGAGTAAAATTCCAGCACCCGCCAGGGAAACCAAAATGATAAGTAAGAGTTTTCCCCGCTTGGGAGGTCTTTTTTGCGTAAAACGGTACCGACTTTCGGGAAGCAGCATGAAACATCCTCACCTTTGACAACAAAGGTTAAAAAAAGCGCAGACCTGTAAGCCGGGTTCTGTAGTCCCGCCGAAGCGGAACTGGTGACCATCTATCTCATGCAGCCTACCCGGGAGTACTGAGCGGACAACTCCTCCCTTCTTGGCTTTGCTCCGGATGAGGTTTACCCTGCGCCCTCGGTTACCCTCGGGCCGGTGAGCTCTTACCTCGCCATTTCACCCTTACCCTGGTTGATTAAAAACCTAGGCCTTCAATCAAAACCAGGGCGGTATTTTTTCTGCGGCACTTTCTGTAACAGGTATTAACCTGTCCCCGGGATTTCCCCGGCATCCTGTCCTAGGGAGCCCGGACTTTCCTCGGAAATATACATCTCCGCGGCCACCCGGTCTGCGCAATAATTTCTAAATTAAAACCTACTCATCATCATAATCGGCAAAATGGCCGAAATCTTCACTCATCAATGATATGGCCGCAGACTCTTCCGCTTCACCTTCTTCATAAAAAAGGATACGGATGCAATAAGGGCAAAAATGGATGGACGCACCATTGCGAACATCGTTTTCAAACTGTGCTGGAAGAATCATGTGACATCCGCTGCAAACAGAGTTTTTAACTGGAACAATACCAAGACCGGATTTGCTTCGGATAATCCTTTCGAACTTGAACACAATCTCTTCGTCCAAATCGGGAACGATGTTTTTTTCCTGATTCTCAAGTTCAACAAGCATCTCCCGTTTCTGCTGAGACTCAGACTCGATTTTTTGCTCTTCGGCGCGGAGTTCTTCCTCCTGGTCTTTAATCATGGCTTCTTCCCGTTCAAAAGAATAAACCAATTCTTCCAGTTCTTTTTCTTCGTGAAGAATATCCTTACGAAGCCCCTGCTCACTCTCGGTGGCATCCCGTATTTCTTTATCCAGTGCTTCATATTCTCTCTTGCTTTTGATAACATCCATCTGTTTTTCAAATCCCTCCCGTTTAGCCTCGGCATCAATGAGGTTCTGCCGCATCATGCTTATCTTCTTCTTTGTTTCCTCAATTCTGTTGTTCTTTTCAATGTAAGACTTTTTAAGCCGATTCAAAAGTTCCACCTTGGTGGAAAGGGCTTTGGGTATTTCATTGATTTCCCGTTCGATCTCATACTTCTGCGAAAGAATATCCTGGAGAGTTCTCAGTTTATCGAATACTTCCTGCATCATGACGGCACCCCTTAATTATCGATATAATCTTTTAGTTTTCTG
>CAYYNJ010000001.1:0-47580 GCA_964472775.1 uncultured Spirochaetaceae bacterium | reverse complement strand
GACCCCTGGTCGATATCGAAGAGGACCGTAACGGCGGATCCGAAGGCGGTTCTGTTCCCTGCCTTATCTTCTGCCAGAACGTGGAGATACCACGCCCCCTCGGCCCGGCCCTCATCGGCACCGGATCCATCGGTATCAAAATCATCGAAGAAGCTCCAGGTCCCGCTGGTATCCAGGGCGGTGTAATCACCAATCACCGAGGAAGCCCCCGGATTCTGGTCGATGAGGTAATAAATTTTTCCTATCCCTACCCCGGCGTCGGAGGCGGCGCCGCGGAAGATATAAGAATCACCCAACAGGGCATCAAGCCCCGTCTGGGCCGGCGTGGGAGCGGACACGGTGAGGGAATCGGGAGCCGAAGTATCCACGATGAGGGTTTTTACCAGGGAAGCTTCCCGTCCCACCCTGTCGGTGACGCTGAAGGTGTAAACATAGCTACCTTCTCCGCTTAAGGAGGTGTCGGCGGTCCAGGTTCGGGAATCGTCCCCGGCAGCCCCGTCAAGGTTCACGGTCAGGGGAATAGCTTCGCCCGCATCTTTGCTCTGAGTCACCGTGACCGAGGCCACACCGTTGGTGTCTTCCGCAGTACCTCCCATGGTAAAATCGGAGGAGTTGTAAATCTCGTCGGCGGTCCAGGATGCACCGCCCGCCTCGGTAAGGGCAGAAATAACCGGCGCCGCCTGATCAATCACAAAAGGCTGGCTCACCGGAGAAGCCAGGTTCCCCGCCCGGTCAGACGCCCTGACCCAGACTTGATGAGAACCTTCTGCCAAACCGGTATCGGCACCGGCGCCGTCTATATCGAGGTTAAGAGAGATATTCCAGTTGGAACTCGAGCCGGCCACGGGATTCCAGGTATCGTTGGTATCGTCGCCGTCGTCGGTGTAATCCAGAGAGTACTGGACCCCTCCTTCCGCCAAGGCGGCCAGTCCGCTGCCCGAATCGGAGGAGGTTCCCAACAGGCTGGCGGTATTGCCGGAGATGTAATCGCCGGGATTCTCGAAGACGATGTTTTCCGGGGCGGTCTCGTCGATAACCACGGTTCTGTCGATCACCGTGGTCCGGCCCGCCGCATCCGAGGCGGTGAGGGTATAAACCCAGGTTCCGTCCAGGCCGCCGTCGCCGGAAAGGCCGACAGGAAAGTTGTAAGAGCCGGAAGTGCCGGTGAAAAATACTTCACCCTGATCGGCACCGTCCTTTTTCGCCGTTACGGAAAGACTGTCCAGGGAATTTGTGTCGGAGACGCTCCCGGAAAGGGAGAAGGACCCGTTGGTCACCGCCGGGGCGGCGGTTTCTGAAAGATCCGGGGCGGAAAGGTCAAAGTAAAAACCCACCTCCGCCTGGGCGGGAGCATTCAGCCCGTCGCCGGCCCGGACGAAGAGTCTTTTAAGTCCCTCGCTGCCGGAAAAATCTACCCCCGGGACGCTCCATCTCAACCCGCCTCCGTAGGGAATGGCGTGCCAGGTATCGTTGGTATCGTCGCCGTCATCGGTGTAGTCCTGGCTGTATGCCAGGGTTTTCACCCCCGCTCCGGTATCGCTCACCTGACCGCTGAGGGTGTAGGGATTGCTGTCTCCGTCGATCAGTTCATCACTCACCGGGGCGGTGACGAGAAGCTCGGGAGAACTGGTATCGATAGTAAAAGTCCAGCTGGTATCCGAGGTTTTATTCACTCCGGTGGTGGTGTCATCGGCTTGGACATGGACGAGGTAATCGCCGTCGTCCCCGTGACCTGCGGTATCCACGGCGAATTCATAGCTCCAGTTGACCGAAGGAGCGGGCAGCGCCGTACTCAGGACGATTTGATCACCGGGGATTTCCTCCAGAGCCCCATCCTCCCGGGCAAGATAGAGCCGCACCGCTTCGATACTGTTCGCATCGCCGGCGCTGCCGGAAACGGTAAAAGACTCATTCAAAAAACTGTTGTCCAGGGGAGCCGTGACGGTTAACTCCGGAGGACCCGTGTCGATGGTGAAAAAAACCGGACCCACCGCTTTAGCGGTGCCGTACACATCTTCCACCCGCACCTCGAAGCTGTGAACTCCCTGGGGCAGGTTGGTCAGAGGATGGTTCCAGTTGACCATACGGCTGTCCGTCTCGGGTTTGTTGGCCGCGGGCTGCCAACCTTCGCTCTCGTTGGCATCAAGGGTATCCCCGTCGGAAGTCAAATCGACCCCCGAAAGGCCGTCGCCGAACACATCTATCCTGATTTCCAGGGTAGACACATCCACCGCATCATCATCCTCCAGGGTAGAAAAGAGGGCCGCACCGCTGCCGAGAATGTTGACAGAGGCGGCGGCTAGGGGATCCAGGTTAGAGAAGGTAAAAACGGGGAAATCGGAACTCTGGTCCACCCTGATATGCCGGACCGCCGGATCACTGAAATTGCCCGCCGCGTCTTTGACAAAATACCGCAGGGTATAGTCTCCGTCCCCGTCGGAAAAGAGGGCCGTATCGGTGGTGTCCATATCGGCACTGGTCCAGCTGGAAAGCCCCGTGGGCACATACCAGGAGGTAAGGTCGGCGGGGGCCGGTTCGGGATCCTGCCACCCCGGTTCCAGAGATAGATACACCCCTTCCAGGGGATTCAATCCGTCATCGGCGGATCCGCTGATTTTGATGGTCCCGTTTACCGCATCGGCGGCGGTGCTGAAAGCGTTGGGGTAGGTAAGGGAGATATGGGGGGCCTGGGTATCCCCGATGTACTGCCAGGTGGTTTGGCCGAAGGCTCCTTCCACCCCCGCCCGGAACCGGAAACTTCCCGGGCCATCCTCCAGAGTAAAATCATCACCGGCGGTGAACGAAAACCCGTAGACCTCTCCGTCAGCCTCGGTGCGCAGAAAATGGTCGAAGAGCTGCACCGGGGAATACTCTAGGGCATCACTCCAGGAATCCGCCGGAACGCCGGGGGTCAGATCGATATACAGGCTGCCGCTCATGTCCTCGACCTTCACCTCGAAGCCGAGGGTTCCGCCGATCCCCGTATACCGGCCCTGCTGAGGGGTTAACACACTCAGATTGGGCACCCCTTCGGGAATCGAAAATTTTACCGGGATAGAGGTATTGGAGAGGCCGTTGATGTCTTCCGCCTTCAGCCGCAGATAGTATTCTTTGCCGCTGGGCAGGTCGGCTTCATAGGTCCACTGGGTGGAATTGATTTCCAGGCCGTAGGAAACCCACTCATCATACCCGCCGGAACCGTCGGGGAGAAGAACCGGATCGGCATCATCGTAATCTCCGGTGTATTCATAAATCGCTATCTCCGTTTGGTCCGTCTTCACCAGACCGTCGTCATCTTCGATAAAACCGCTGAACCGCTGCGGGGAAGCGAAGGGATTCTCCCCCGTCACACTGGGGGAAATGAAGATGAACTGGGGCCGGTCCGAATCGGGATTGATGGAGAGGGTCATCCTGGCGCCTGAGGCGGCGGAACGCCGAAGGCTGCTCAAGGGAACCGTCAGGGTCCCGGGGAGGAATCCTCCCTGAGACTCAAAGCCGTTGATGTCTTCAATGTTGGGAAGATCCCCGGGGTTGGAAGCGCTGGAGAGAATATCGCTGAAGTGGTAAAACCAGCCGTTGCTGTTTCCGGCGTTGTCGAAAGCTTCAACCACCAGATAGTAAGTTCCGTTCAGGTTTCCCAGGGCCTCGGAATCGAAACTATAATACCAGCTTGAGGTTCCCGTGGCCGCCTCATCTTCAAAGATGGCGGTTCCCGTGGCATTATCGTACAACGATACCAGGACCTCCTTGATGCGGGTGGTATCGGCGGCTTCGCCTTTAAGGGTGATCACCTTGTTGTACTCCGCCGGAGGCAGGTAGGAATCGGGAACATTAACCAAGACCGTGGGGGGATTGTTGTCCACGGTGAGGAGGAGGTTGATGCTGGATTTTTTCCCCGTGGCATCGGTAACCGTAATCTGATAATCCCGGTCCCCGTCGCCGAGGGGAGATGAGTTAATCTGGGCAGACCATAAATCACCGTCTAAAACGGCGGTGATAGAGGTGTCGCCATCGCTGACGGTGACCTCGCTGACCTCATAATCATCCTCCACCCGGCCGGTGAGGGTAAATTGGCCGAACACATAGTCGCCGTTTCGGTGGCTCTCCACCTCAATCTGGGGAACATCGATATCCACCTCATCCCCCAGACCGGGCATAAACAGATCACAGTTCGTCACCAACAGGAGTAACACCCCCAGGGCGGTTAAGCGAAATCTATCAGCGATCTTTCTCTGCATCATATTTCCCCCGTGGCGGATTTCCGCCTTAAAACAAACAATCGAAACACAACCTTGAGCCTTAAACAAAATAAGAGACACAAACACAACCATTACGCAAAAACCATGCCAAATTAGCCTGGGCTATTCCGGCGCCGATTCTCCCGAATCCGGGTAAAAACCCTCTGTTTCCGCCGCTTTCAGCCCTCTTCAGGGCTGGCCGTAAAAATCATTCGACCCCGCCGTCGCATTCCCCGGTAAAACTCGACCGGTACGGCGAACCGGTCCGGTGCCCTCCGGCACGCTCTGGGCTAGAAAATGTTGGCCCTCAGCCCCAGGGCCAGGCGGTACTCGATGCCTCCCTGAATATCCGAAGAAATGAACCAGAACTGATTTTCCAGATAGGCACTCAAACCGTTGAGGAAGGTCCGGTGATCCAGGGAGAACTTCAGCAGCTCCAGCTGAAGAATCGCCGCCCCTAAAACCAGGCCGTTTTCTTCAGTATCCCCCTCGGTCATGGTGAAGTACTCAAAGGCCGCCCCTAAGGCGACGCTGGAGGAGAGAAAGTTCCAGTCCGGGCCGAAGAAGTACCCATAGGGCAGGGTCGCGACATTGGCCAGAAGTTTGACGCCGAAAACATTCCCGTTGAACCGCCCGGGAGGGGCCTTCCCAAAAATTCCCTGGATCTTCACGTTGTTGTCAAAGAAGGTCAGCCCCAACCCGAGTTCATAATAGGTAGCCCCCAGAAAGTGGGTATCCAGAAACAGCCCCTGGATGAACTGGGGAACCTCATAGCTGCTCTTGCTCTTGGCCCGCAGCATCACCTGAATCTGGCGCAGGCCGTTTTCGTCCTCGGCGGTACCGCTGATTTCCAGCTCCTGGTTCAAGGCGGAACCTTCGTCGGGGGTGAGCAGGGTGATCCGGGGCGGTGTATCATCGGCAAAGACAAAGGCCTGGGAGACCGCCTTTTCCCCATTCCGGAATTCCCCCCGTACCAGGATGCTTAAGGGACCGTCGGGGAGATCCTGGGTCTCCAGCCTAAACCGCCATTCTTCCCGGGCTTTCATCTCGGAAAAGTTTCGCCCGTTATCCAGGCTGTACTCAAGCTTCACCAGCTCCCGGGACTTCAGCAGGTCCCGGTTTTCCCGCCGGCCCTCCTCTGGGTCCGCCGCGGAATAACCGGCGGTACCGCGGATCCAGGGCCTATTGCTCACATAGGAACCGGTACTGACCGAATCGATGCTCACCCAGGGGCCTTCGGTGCGGTATTCCATCGTAACCGGCCGGCTTTCAAGAACCGTCCCCTGGGAGTCGGTAAAACGGGCCGACAAGCTGCGGGAACCTTCTGTCATTTCTTCCGGTTCCATCCGGCGGGTAAAGAAACCGTCGGCTTTTACCTCCACCCGGTCAAAGAGCCGGCCGTCCATAAAAATTTCCACTTGCCCGGGGATGTCATCACCGCTGACGCGGCCGGAGAGGCCGAAGCCTGCGGTTAGGGTAGCGCCGGTCAGGGGATAGAGAAGATCTATCCTGTTGGCCACGCCGGGTTCCTGCTTTTCAAAATCCCGGGAGATGATCGACTCATTGGCGGCGGCGTCGTAGGCAAAAACACTGAAATTATAGAGACCCGGCTCCAGGGCCGTCACATCAATCTGTTCCAGGACCACCCGGCTCACCGGAAGTTCTCCCGTAAGGACCGGTTTCTCCCCCGCCGCAGACCCGGCTTCGGCGGCTTCCGCAAGGTCAGCCCCGCCCCCGCCGGACTCTGGTTCAGGGAGGGGTGTCTCCAGGGGGGTGATGACGTAACGGAGCCGCCGGACCGATAGTTCATCGGTGGTCCGTAATTGCAGGGAAAGAAAGTCGGAAACCACCACCCCGTCCACGGGCTGGGAAGCATTCATGTAGGGGGCGGTATTATCCACCGTAAGGAGTCCCGAAGACAACGATTCCACCCCGTAGCCATCCAGGGCTTTGATGAGAATCATGTAGGTTCCGTCCACCAGGACCCGGGAATTCAAGGGATAGGACCAAGCCTCCCGGCCTTCCGCCAGGTGGTAGCTGTTGCCGTTGTCCAATGAGAGAAACACCGCGGAAATACCGTTGGCGTCCCCAGCGGTTCCCGTCAAAACAACCTCCCCCCGGTTGGTGGTTCCCAGTTCGGGGGCCATCAGGGCCGCCTCGGGAACTTCCCGGGAGATCCGGAAGGGGAGGATCAAAGGATCGCTGGGCACACCCTCTAGATCGTAAGCCACCACCTCGATTTCATGGCCGTTATCCCCCAGGGAGGAAAAGGGCAGACGGATCTCGAACCGCCCCGCTCCGGGAAGGGATAGGAAATCTCCTCCATCCACCCGGTACTGAATTTCCTTCACTCCGTCATCGTCACGGACGGTACCGCTGAACAGAGGGTCTTCCTGGAAAAGTGCGTCGGCCTGGGGAAATTGAATAGCCACCACCGGCTTGTCCGCCGCGGGCTCAAAAGATACCGAGGGTCTCTGACTTACCAGATTAGTGCCGCTATCCTTCACTTTGAGATCGAAAAGCTCGGGAAGCTCCTGATAGGGCGAGAAGTCCGGTCCCAGGCGGATAAAACCGTCCCGGGCTTCCACCGGGGTTTCCGTCTCTCCCAAAGTGAAAGATCCGGAAAAGTCTTCACCCCAGGCATCATCCACCCGGAAAAAGAGGGACGTCCGCCCATTGATGTCCTCCGCCGGATCCGGCAGGATCTGCTTGAGCCGGGGCGGCAGGGTGTCTTTCACTAAAAGCCGTTCCACCACCGTCTCATTCCCCGAGGTATCCCTGGCCCGGACGGTCAGGGACAGGGGGCCGTCGGCTACTCCCCGAAGATCGATGGCGGCCCAAAAGGATCCATCCGCCGGGTCTTCCCGCACCAACGGTTCGGCTTCGTCCTCCTCTTCCTGAATATCCCCCGTATCTGGGGTCCGGGAAAAAGGCAGGGCGGTGAAGGAAGATCCGGAGAGGCTGTACTCCAGCCGGTCCAGGGCCAGATCATCTTGGAGTGTTCCCGTCAGGTTTATTTCCGATCCCACATAGGGGTCGGCGGATCCCGGCTCCAGGGTCAACACGGGAGGGGTGACATCGGAGGTAAAGGTTCTTCCTTCCAGACGAAACACCTCTTGGTCTTCGGTGGTCACCACAACCGTCCGGTTTTCACTCCTTTCCGGCTCTCCCCCCCGGATCCTCAGGATGGCCCCGTCCCGGTCAACAGCAAAGTTCCCTTCCCTTGGATCCAGTTCCGCCGATACGATTTCTCTTCCCTGAAACAGGTAGGCATAATCTCCTACCGCCTCTTCCAGGATGTAGAGCCCCGGCTCACTGTCCCGGTGTCTTCCTGCCGGATCTTCTAAGAGATAAAAATGGATCTTTCCCGCCGCTTCCCGGCCGAAGTCATCCTTCCCGTGGACCTCCAGGGTATGGGGCCCGTAGGACAGATCTTCCAGGGGCAGAGAAAAAATTCCCCGGTCCCCTTCCTGAACATACCTGGGAGTATCGATCAATTCACCGTCCACCCGGCACTCAAAAACCTCCGGCTCCGCGGGACCGGCCCAGCCTATCTTCAGCCCCATGCCGGATTTTCTTACCACATCCTGGCCGGAGTAAACCTCGGGGAAGAAAAAGACAGGAGCTCCCCCGGCCACGGTAAATTTAACCGTCGCTGTCAGCGTTTTCCCCTCACCATATCCGGCCCGGAAAACAATCTGATGGGCTCCGGGAGACGGCAGAAGGATCGTTTCCTGCGGCAGGCCTGCCGAGAAAGCCAGGGGCCGGGGGTTATCGCCGTCGAGCTGGTAGGTCAGGGTGGAAAGAGAATCCACCCCCGCCGCCCGGGCCCCCAGAAAAATCCCGCCGTCCATAAGGTCGCCCCGGAGAATCCCCCCTTCGGTACCTCCGACAAAACCCGTCAGGGACGGCTTTACCGATTCCCCTTCCGCAGCCCGGCGGGAAAGAACCAGGTAGGAAGAAGACTCCTTACCGGAAACATCCCGGGCCGACACCCTAAGAATCGAACCGGTGACCTTTAAGCTGTCCGCCGGTACGGTCAGGGTGAATTCCTGAGGTTCTCCCGGTTCCGGGGAGACTCCGGTGTTAAGAGGCTTCAGCTCTCCCCCATCCAGGGACGAAAAAAGAGTCACGGGACCAAGGTCATCCTTAACCGATCCGGAGAGCCTAACCATCCCCGAAAGATTTTCCACCGCCGGCGGAGTCTCCAGGATTAACTCCGGGGGAGCAAAATCCGCCAAAACGGGAGGCAGCGGGGCGGTGAAAAGGGTGCCCCGGTCGGTGGTTCCCTGAATCGAAAGGCCCCTCACCCGGCCCGGCCCCGAGGCATTCAGGGTTAATCGTTCTCCCCGAACCTCAAGCTCCAGGAAGTCCGGCTTGCCGGGAATTTCCCAATCCTTTAAAGGATGCCCCACGAAACGAAAATCCCAACCCACCGCCCGGTCATGAAAAACCACCTCTTCCTGACCGGAGAGGGAAAAACCGAAGGGCGTGAGATTAACGGTAAGATCCTCCATCCAGAAGGGGAATACCCGGGTAACTTCGCTCCCCAGGCCGTCCCGGGCCACCAGTTTCAAGGGGTAGAACCCGAAGGAAACAGGTTCGGAAAAGGGCGCCGTAAAACGGAACGTACCGGCTTGATCAGTTTTTTCCAGGGAGAGTTCCCGTTCGGATCCGTCGGGGGAAAAAACCGCTACACTGCCCTTACCACTGTCAAAATGTACGGTGCCGTAAAACCCCCGGTGCTGATTAGATCTGATCCGGATTCCCGGCTTGAAGGCCAGGGTTTCATCCCCGGAGGTGTAGAAGCCGTCGAGAGACACCTGGGGCTCCCGAGGAAGAAGGGAAACCGTGAGGACCTGGGGATCCCCCTCCACACCGTACCGGTCCAGGGCCCGCAGGGTAATCTGATGTTCCCCCGGGGGAAGGCCGGGCAGATCAAGGGTGAAACGGCGCCCCCCCTCCTGTCGAACCTCCGGGGTTTTACCGATTTGATAGACCACCCCCCCGGGGCCGTCGTCGTCCAAGACCCAGCCCATTAACCGGGGGTCGTCGGTGGGCACCCCTTCCCGGGGATGAAGCAATTCTATCCGCGGCAGATCTTCCTGCCAGGACAGATCCCGCTCCAGCACCACCCGGCGGGTATTGTCCGCCACATCGGTGAGGAGAAACTCCAAGGCCATCTTTTTCTGCCCCGTATAGTCCACGTCGATGGCCCAATAGGGATTGCCCGGTTCCAGGGGAATCTCCCTAGATTCTTCCCCCTTGTAAGCCCAGCTCAACCGGGCCACCCCGGTTTCATCGGTGGCGCGCCCCATGACCTGGAAACGGCCGTTTTCCGGCTCTTCGGCGGCGGGGTAGACGATTTCCAGTTCCGGTTTGGTATTGTCCAGGTAGAGCAGGAGGGCCAAATTGGCGCTGGATCCCTGCTGATCCGTACCTCTTATCAGGATAACCCGGGGTCCGTCGGCCATTTCCCGGCTGTCCAGGGGGAAAGTGAACTTCCGATCCTGGTCCTTTCCTCCTCCCTTGAGATCGGCGGAATTCCAGTTTTGGCCTTGATCGTAGGAAAAATCCACCCGGCTCAGGCCGTTGGTGTCCCGAACAGAGCCTTCAATGTTAAATTTTCCGCTGACCAGGCCTCCGTTTTCATGAGAGGTTACCGCTATTTGGGGAGCCCTGCGGTCTAGGATGAATGACAAGGTGTATTCATCTCCGGCTATTCCGTTGATATCCGTGGCCCGGCAGGTTAAATCATAGACCCCATCCTCCAAGGCTTGGGTAGAAAAATCCGCGGACCAGAAATCGGTCCCCCCAGCCCTGATGTACTCACCCTGCCCCAGACGCACATCCACATGGGCCACCTGGTCGTCATCCTTAGCACTGCCTAGAACCGACAGATCTCCGGCAATTCTCATTCGGGAGGAAGGATAGGTTATGGAACTAAGGGGTTTGTCCGACTCAGGATCGATACGGATATCCACCGCCGCGGTTTCAAAGGTATTACCGGCGGTATCCTCGCCGGTCACAACGATGTTATAGGTACCCGGTTTGAGGCCCGAGACATCCAGGGATTTCTGCCATTGATAAAGCCCCTCCACAGGGTGGTACGTCTGCAAAAGGGAATCCGCCGCCCCGCTTGCCGGGGTTTCCGGGGCATCCTGGGCGCCTAAAACACAGAGAGAACTCACCAACAGCCATGTCAAAAAAATCTTTCTCAACCGATCCCCCCTAGAAGCCCACCAATACCGCGGCGCCAAAAAGTATTTTTAACGAGATAGTTCTACTTTAGTCTTATCGGTATTTTTTTCAGATTGAGAGAAGCTTTACCTGTGGAATATACCATATTATCAGTAAAAAAGATATATAAAGGAAAAACAATGGGGCTGCCTGGTCAAACCAGACAGCCCCGTCCTTCTAACTAATTCAAATGGTAAATTATCTTTTTCTGATGGAATAGAAGGCATCCCGGCCGGGGTAGGAAGAAATTCCCTCCAGCAGGTCCTCGATCCGCATCAGCTGGTTGTATTTGGCCAGCCGGTCGGACCGGGAGAGGGAACCGGTCTTGATCTGTCCCGTTCCCAGGGCCACCACCAGGTCGGCGATGAAGGCGTCTTCGGTCTCTCCGGACCGGTGGGACACCACGGCGGTGTAACCGGCCCTTTTAGCCATCTCCACCGCTTCGAAAGTTTCGGTGAGGGTACCAATCTGGTTCACCTTGATCAGGATCGAGTTGGCGATGCCCTTGTCGATTCCCATCTTGAGACGCTTGGTGTTGGTGACGAACAGGTCGTCGCCCACCAGCTGAATCTTGTCACCCAGCTGTTCGGTCATGTATTTCCACCCGTCCCAGTCGTCTTCGTCCAGGCCGTCTTCGATGGAAATGATGGGGTATTTTTTCACCCAGGAGGCCCAGTAGTCCGCCATTTCGGTGGAGGTGAGCTCATCCCCGGTGGACCAGGCAAGTTTGTACTTCTTGGTTTTTTTGTCGTAAAGTTCGGAAGCCGCAGGATCCAGGGCGATCATCACGTCTTCACCGGGTTTGTAACCCGCCTTCTCGATGGCCTGAAGGATCACTTCACACGCCTCTTCGTTAGATTTCAGGTTGGGAGCAAAGCCTCCCTCGTCGCCCACGGCGGTGGAGTACCCTTTGTCTTTGAGGATGGCTTTCAAGTTGTGGAAAACCTCGGCGATGACCCGAACGGCTTCCCGGATGGACTGGGCGCCCACGGGCATGACCATGAACTCCTGAAAGTCCACGGAGTTGTCGGCGTGGGATCCGCCGTTGATGATGTTGGCCATGGGGACCGGCAGGGTGGCAGCATGGTAGGGGCCCAGGTACTTGTAGAGGGGCAGGGTGAGGTACTCGGCGGCGGCCCGGGCCACGGCCATGGAAACACCCAGGATGGCGTTGGCTCCCAGCTTCGATTTGTTTTCCGTTCCGTCCAGTTCAATCATGGTCCGGTCGATATCGACCTGCTCCAAGGCATCCAATCCCACCAGTTCGGCGGCGATGATGTTGTTGACGTTCTCAACCGCCTTCAGGACACCCTTGCCCAGGTAGCGGCTCTTATCTCCGTCCCGAAGCTCCACCGCTTCATGGACTCCGGTGGAAGCCCCGGAGGGTACGGCGGCACGGCCCAGGGATCCATCTTCCAGGATGACATCCACCTCGACGGTGGGATTGCCGCGGGAATCCAGTATTTCCCTAGCTTCAATGTATTCTATTACACTCATTTTCTACTCCATATATACACGGCGTTGGCCGAGAGCCACGGATGGCTGAGGATGAGGAGAAGACCAGCAACGCTTTTCTTCTCCAGACTGATAAAAGCACGAAAACGTGTTTTTACCGGCCCTCCTCTAGTTTCTTTCGGTTACCCCTTAAATATGAAAATACCGGGCGAATATGTCAAGCTCTCAGGCCACATGGGGGCCTGAATCTTCTGTTTAGAAACAACCTCTGGTCAATTATGCGGTTTTTCCCCCTAACATCCCTGGAAAAACGGTATAATTCTCATTAACATAGAAAAATCAGCATCCATTTTTAAACGTGCCACATCATCTCTAAGGAGTCTAGATAATGTCGAAAAACAGCGATGAGAAGTATGCTCAGAAACATGAGGCCACGGCGGTCCCCCATGGCGAAGCCGCCCGGATGGCCAAAGAAAGAGCCGTCGATGGGGGTCTATCCTGCGCCAAGGCTTTTAAAATTGCCGAGGAATGTGCCATTCCCCCCCTGGAAATGGGAAAAACCCTGGACCTTTTGGAACTGCGTCTGACCCACTGCCAGTGCGGCCTTTTCGGGTTCCCCCCGCCCGATAAAAAGAGAATAAAAGCTCTGGAATCCATGCCTCCGAAACTGGAAGAAGAAATCAAAGCCGCCGCCGAAGACGGCACCGTACCGTGTGTGGATGTTTGGCGTATAGCAAAAAAGCTGGAAATGACCCGGCTTGAGGCCGCCTGCGGATGCGAAACCCTGGAGATCTCCATCCGGCCCTGTCAGCTGGGCAGCTTCTAATAGTCCGCCAGGCTGTAGGCAAAATCTTTGAAGATAGCCCGGTCGAATTTCTTGGCATCCACATCCTTCTTGATCAGCTCCAGGGCGTGGATCGGGTTCATGGCGGTTCTATAGGGGCGGTTATCGTTGGTCACCGCCTCGTAACAGTCGATGATGCTGAGTATTCGGCCGCACTCTGAAATATGGGATTTTCCGGTGGGGTAGCCCGAACCGTCCAGCTTTTCGTGGTGTTCCAGACAGCCCAGCCGGGCGGCCTTTATCTCAGGCTCTGAGTAGGCATCTAAAATATCTGCCCCGATGGACGTGTGGGTCTTCATGGTTTCAAATTCCGCTTCCTCCAGGGGCCGGGGAGCGGTGAGGATAGCATCGGGAATATCGATTTTCCCCACATCGTGAAGAAGGGCGGCCAGGCCGTACCGGCGGGTGGTTTCTTCGTCTTTCCGGGAATAGTAGCAGTAGCCCACCATCAAGGCCATTACGTTCACCGAATGAACCGCCGTGGTGTAGTCCTTAAAAGAGATCTTTACCAGACTTCTGATAACATCCTTCTTGCTGGAAAAACCGTCCAACACCGCCTGAACCGTCTCTCCCATGGCCTTGAGCCCGCCGGACCGGGGTTCCGCCAGGGTGTCCCCCACGATGGAAAGGAGAGACGTCTTTATCTCTGCCAGGTCCTTAGAACGAATGTCGTTGGCCAGCTGTTTATTAAATCCCTTCTGGGCCGCCTGGAGGCAGGCGATGCGGTCTTCCTGCTTGACGAAAAGGTCCCCCAGGTAAGATTTCGAACTGAGGCTCTCGTCGGTGAAGGGCATCCCCTTGGGTTTGTAGAGGAGGATATTTCCAGATGGGGCTTTGTAGTAAAGCTCAATAGCCGTGTAGTACTTTAAATGGGATTTCTTCACGGGAATCCACTTGGAAGGGGTCATTTTCTCTCCTGTGGGTAACAAAAAAACTACCAGCGCAGCAGAAACATAAAGGATTTCCCGTTAAAAATCAATCCTGAAGAGGCTTCCCCGGCCCCATTGGCTCTTCACCGAAACCCATCCGCCGTGAACCAGGGCAATATGTTTAACTATCGACAAGCCCAAACCGGTGCCGCCCACCTGGCGGCTTCGCGCCTTATCGACGGTGTAGAACCGTTCAAAGATTCTCTCCAAATCCGCCTCGGGGATTCCCGGCCCTTGATCCGCCACGGTAACCGCCCCACCCCCGGTTTCTCCGCTTCCCAGGGCGGTAATGGCCACCTCAGTGCCCTCGCCGCTGTACTTAATGGCGTTATCCACCAGGTTGAGCACCGCCTGTTCCGCCAACAAAGGATGAACCGTCAGAACCAGATCCGGGGGACACTGAACCTTCAGGGAAATCCCCTTAAGATCCGCCCGGGGAGAACAGACCCACTGAACGCTGGAAAGAAGGTCTCGAGCTAGAACCGGCTCCTTGACGATCTCGGATTTACCGGTGTTTTCGATCTCCGACAGGGTCAGAAGATCGTCGATGATGGCGCTTAACCGGTTGGTATGTTTGGCGATGATCTCAAGAAACTGGTGCGGTTGGGGACCGGAGAGAGCCTCCGCCGACAGCAGGGTCTCCACATACCCCTTGATGTTGGTCACCGGAGTTTTTAGTTCGTGGGAGACACTGGCCACAAACTCCTTTCTCAGCACCTCCAGCTTCTTACGCTGACTGATGTCGTGGAACACCAGTAAAAGACCGCCCTCTTCCCGCCCGGATCCGCCCGGAACCTCCTCCGTCAGGGGTGTTCCGTGGACCTCGAAGGTACGTCCTCCGGCCTCCTCGATACAGAGTTCCTTGTCCGCCTCCCGGGCATCCTCCAGAATCCCCTCGGCAAAACTGTGCATCTCGGAATTACGGAAAATCTCCAGCAGGTTCTTCCCCCGGCTCTCCCGGTCGGAACATTGAAAAAGTGCTTCGGCGGCGCTGTTGAGTTTGATAATGTGGATCAGACGGTCGGTAAAAACCACCGGCTCATCCATATTATCCAAAATGGTCTGGAGCTCTTTTTTCTGGTCCCGGATGGTGGCAAGCCGGGTCTTAAGCTGCTGCCCCATGGCGCGCAGGGCATCTCCGGTTTCCTTCAGTTCCACCGGCCCGTCCTGAACCAGGGGATAGTTGAAATCTTCCCGGGCGTACCGGACCGCCGCCTCTTTCAAAGCCCTGACCGTCTGGCTTAAACGGCGGGCGGTAAAACCGCTGACCGCCACGGCGGTTCCCATAATGACGAATCCCGCCAGGGCGGCACGAAGGTAGAGAGACGCCATGCGGTCGTTGATGGTATCCCCGGGAAAGGAGGCCCTGATGACACCGGACAGGCCGTCTTCGCCCCTCACCGCCAGGGCGGTATACATCATGGTCCGGTCCAGGGTGGCGCTGTAGCGCAGGGAGTAGCCCCGCCGTCCCCGCAGGGCGTCCATAATTTCCGGCCGGCCCGCATGGTTTCCCATGGCGGCAGGGTCTTCCTCAGAATCGGCCACCACGGTCCCGTCGGGCAGGATAAGGGTGATCCTGATCTGGGTGTCCCGGGCCAAGCCGTCACTGTAGAAACGGGCCTCTTCGGGGGAATCGGGAAATCCCTGCGCCGCTAAAAGATTGTGAACAAACAAGGTCACCGACTCCAGGTCGGCCCGGCGCTCCCGGTAGTAGAAGGAACGGGTGCTTTGGATGAAAAGCCCGGTAATAACCCCCAGGGATATTACCAAAAGAACGATCTGAAAAGAGAAGAGCTGGAAAAGCAGGGTTTTTCGCTTCACCTACTCCCCCTTAAACCGGTACCCCACCCCGCGGATGGTCTCAATGTACTGGCCCGTATCCCCCAGTTTCTTCCTGATGCCCAAAATCTGCACATCCACCGACCGCTCGGTGACGGGATAGTTCTGGCCCTTTACGGCATCGATGATCTGATTCCGGGAGAATACCCAGCCCGGGTGTCCCGCCAGATGGTAGAGGATGGCAAACTCCGTGGCGGAAAGAACCACTTCTTCGCCCCGGCACTTCACCTCGTGGCGGGCCTTATCTATCTCCAAACCCCGGTGAGAGATCACCGAGACGGTATCCCCGGGTTTTTCGTTTCGGCGCCTCAGGACGTTCTTGATCCGTGCTTCCAGAACTTTAGGGCTGAAAGGTTTCGTGACGTAATCGTTGGCTCCCGCCTCCAGACCGTGAACAATGTCCTCATCCTCTGATTTAGCGGTGAGCATGATGATGGGAATGTCCTGGGTCTTGGGATCCTGCCGCAGTCGGCGGCACACCTCCATGCCGTCAAAATCGGGAAGCATCAGATCCAGAAGAATAAGGTCAGGAAGATGTTCCCGGGCCTTTACCACCCCTTGAGAACCCGTACCGGCCTTATGAACCGAATACCCCGCATTCTCAAGGTTATAGGCCAGAAGATTCAATATATCCTGTTCATCCTCCACCACCAAAAGGGATTCCCCCGCCATTATGCTTCTCTCCTCCCGGAAAATGTAAAAATCAGAGGTTCTAGAAACCCTCTCTCCTGATAGTTTAACAGATTATTCAAAGCTCCACGTGTTTTCCCGACTGACAATAGACGATCCATTCACAAATATTCACCACATGATCGCCCATCCGCTCCAGGTACCGGGCCAAAAAGAGAAGCTCTGTAGATTGTTTGACATCTTCGGGGTTTTCCCTCATATGGGGGAGAAGAACCTCGAAAATCTGGGCGTATAAGGCGTCCATCTTCCGGTCCAGGGCGGCGGTCTCGATGGCCGCCTCGGTATCCTCGTCTAAAAACGCCTTGATGGCCTTCTGAAGCATCTCAACGGCTATCTCCCCCATGGCGGGGATCACCGTCAGGGGATTGAGATACACCTCCCCCTGAAGGTGGAGGGTTCCCTCGGCGATATGCACCGCGTAGTCCCCCGCCCGCTCCAAATCGGTGACGATCCGCACCGCTCCGATGAGATGACGCAGGTCTCCCGCCACGGGTTGTTCCGTGGCCAGCAGGGTGGTGACCCGGTCAAAGAGGGCCATCTCTTTGGCGTTCACCGCCTCATCCCGGTCAATAACCAGTTGAGCCTTCCGGGCATCCTGGTTTTTAAGGGAGGTCACCGCATCCCTCAGGGCTTCTTCCACCATCACGCCCATTTTTAAAATTTCGTCGTTCACCGCCGTCAAAGCGTCGGAAAAATGTTTTCGAGTCATGGTATTCTCCTGGTGACAAGCTAAGGGTATTATATGTCCCTTCTGTTATCTCTTTGTTAGAATTCGGTTAAACCGTTGGGCTCCCCCATTCAATTTTTCATCAAGGGATCTTTCAACCGCCGAAATGGCTTTGGTGGGTTTGACTAACCCCCTTGATCCGAGGATAATTCCGTTACATGAAGAAATACATTTTTGTCACAGGCGGTGTTTGCTCGAGCCTCGGAAAGGGGCTGGCAGCGGCATCTATCGGTGCCCTTTTGGAAGGGCACGGGGTTAAGGTGTGTATGGTCAAAATTGACCCTTATCTGAATGTGGATGCCGGGACCATGAGTCCCTACCAACACGGGGAAGTCTACGTCACCGACGACGGGGCCGAAACCGACCTGGACCTGGGAAACTACTTCCGGTTCACCAGTTCACCGGTGGGACGAAGGAATACCATCACCACCGGCCAGATCTACCAGGAAGTGATCCAACGAGAGAGGGAAGGAAAGTATCTGGGCCGGACGGTGCAGATGATTCCCCACATCACCGATGAAATCAAACGGCGCATCGTCCACGCCGCCGACGAAAATGCGGCGGAAGTAACCATAATTGAAGTGGGCGGTACGGTGGGGGATATAGAATCAGTGCCCTTCCTCGAAGCGGCCCGGCAGTTTCTTCATGACATAGGGGAAGATCACGTTTTATTCGTTCACCTCACCCTGGTGCCCCTAGTGGCCGGAGAGGAGCTGAAAACCAAACCCACCCAGCACTCGGTGAAGGAACTGCGGGAGATCGGAATCCAACCCGATATTCTCCTCTGCCGTGCCCCCAGCGAGCTGGACGAAGACATGAAGAAGAAGATCGCCCTCTTCACCAATGTAAACCGCAACTCCATCATCTCCGCCTATGACGTGGATACCACCATCTATGAAATCCCCCTGATCTACCTGAAACAGGGCCTTCATGAAATCATTTTCCAAAAACTGTCCCTTACCCCGGGCAAGGCGAATATCTCCAACTGGGAGAAAATGGTCAACACCTTTCTCACCGCCCAAACCACCGCCCGAATCGCCATGGTAGGAAAATACATCAACCTGGCGGACTCCTACAAATCGGTGAACGAAGCACTTTTTCATGCCGGCATCGCCAACAAGTGCCGGGTAGAAATCATCCGGGTAGATGCGGAAGAACTGGAAAGCCAGGAAAACCTGGCCGAGGTCTTCCAAGACATCGACGGTATTCTGATCCCCGGAGGCTTCGGTAAGCGGGGCATCGAAGGGATGATCCGATCCGCCGAATACGCCAGAATCAACAACATTCCTCTCCTGGGCATATGTCTGGGTATGCAGATTATGGTCATTGAATACGCCCGGAATGTGGCGGAATTAGAGGGGGCCAACAGTACCGAATTCCACCCCGAATCACCCGCCCCCGTGGTGAGCCTTTTGGAAGAACAGGAAGATGTGAAAGACTTCGGCGGCACCATGAGACTGGGAAAAGGGGAAACTCATCTGAAAGACGGCACCTTAATCCGGGAAAGCTACGGAAAACCCCTGATCCATGAACGACACCGGCACCGCTACGAAGTATCGGTTAAATACAGGGACATACTGGAAGAAGCGGGCCTGATTATCTCCGCGGTAACGCCTGGAAACGGTCTGGTGGAATCGGTGCAGTGGCCTAAGCACCGTTGGAGTACGGGGGTTCAATTCCACCCCGAGTTCACCAGCCGGCCCCTGAAGCCCCACCCCCTTTTCTCCAGCTTCATTAAAGCCAGCCTGGAGAAATGAAGACGCAGAGGAGGGCCCTTTTGGTGAGCCGTTCCAGGGGCGAACGAAGACGCAGAGGAGGACCCTCCGGGCGATTTTTCCTGAGCCCGGAGGGTCTTCCTCGGAAGGATTCGTTCACCAGAGGGCGCCGTTTCGCCAAAAGGACCCTTAACAGATGAATAAGGAATGCTTGCATTCCCTTAGGGCCCGTGATAGGATTTTACCAGATGAAAAATTCCCTACTGGCCCCTCTTTTTTTCCTTTTCTTCAGTCTCATATTTCTTTTGCTGGTATGTTTTTTCATCGGCATGGAAACGGCGGCATCGGTGGGAGCGGCGGGAGGCGACTTTTCCCTCTCCTGTTTGATCCGGCAGATGGTTATCAGTCTTCCGCATCACATGCCCTTAATTGTGTCGCTGGGATTGTTTCTCACCATCGTCCGCCTGCGTAAGCGGGGGGGGATTCGGGTTCTCACCTTTATTTTCCTCTTCACCGCTGTTTTTCTGGTCCTTCTGGGGGGTACCCGGTTTATTCCCCGGTTAAACCGTGAGTCCTGCCTGGAGGAAACTCAGACCATCCTCTGGCGCTCCGAAGGAATTCAGAAAATCCCCCTCCAGGGCGGCCTGGTTCCGGTTCTTGCAGAGGCTGGTGAAGGAGACGAGCTTCAAGAGGTTCTCATCCCCCTGACAAGTCCTGATTTCCGGCTCCACTACTTTCAGGCAGGGACCATTTCCCCCGACTTTCTCAGTCTAACCGGCGGGGCCGGAAGCGGAGAGCTATCCCTCCCGTTTGAGAGGGGCTACTCCTACGGCAATCCTGAAAAGGACCGGCCGTTTTTAACCGACTTTCTGGCTCTCGGTGAGGGGCTTAAAACCATTACCCCCGGGCTTAGTATGCTGACGGCCCTGACAGCCGCGGCTTTTTACCTGGTGAGCTGCTGGGGGTTCATCCGGATCAGCCGCTGGAACCTGTTTAACCTTTTCGCGGTATTCCTTCTTCTCCGGCTGTCCGGATCAATCTACAGGGTATTTTCCAGTGAATTAGCCGAAGAGGCCGTGGCCCTCCTGCCGCTTCAACTGCCCCTCCCCCTGTTGCCATTCCTGGCCCTGGGGGCGGCGGGGGCGGTGCTTCTCTTGATAGATCTTCTCTTCATCCCCTATAACCGCCGATTCCGGGAGGAAGAGGATGCTTAAGATGCCCCTTAAAGTTCTCGTGGTTACCGCGTTGCTGTTTCTGGCCGGGTATTTGTTTTTCCTGGGATATTCGGTATTCTCCTTCGCTCCTGAAGGTGTCGATTTCTTTTTCCGCCGGGGCTGGATTGGCGACAACGCCCTGCTTCTTTTCTGCCGGAATTTTTTGATCCTTCATACCACGGGGGTTCTTCTGGCCTTCTCCCTCTTTTTCAGGCCGCCCCGGCCGGCGGATAACCCCGAGCCGTTTTACAAGATGGTAAGGCTGTCGCTGGTTCTGTTTCTTTTTATGGCGGGAGCGGGGTTTCTTCTTCAAGAATTTGCCGCCCCCGGCGCCGAGGCACGTCAGCTTGACCGCACCCAAAAGACAACCATGGCCCGGCAGTACCAGGCCGACGCGGCGGATTTTGAAAAAGCGGGCCGCTATACCCAAGCCCTGGAGGCCCTTCGAAAAACCATCGCCCTGATTCCCGGGGAACAGAGGAATTTGAAGGACCGCATGGATACCCTATCCAACCGCATCTCCGATTCCTCGGTTGACGGGGAAGAAGACAAACCGTTTTTAACCCTCCAGGGGCTTTCGGCCCGGCAGCTTCTCCTTCAAGCCCAGGAATTTGAGGATCAGGATGATCTATTTTCCGCCTATTACTACAGCGATCTCAGTTTTCGGGTGGATCCTACCCTGGGAGAAGCCCGGGCCATGGCCTCCCGCATTTGGGATAAATTAAGCCGCCTCGTTCCCGAAAAGGAGGACCGGGTTCGATGGGAACTCTTTGACCTGAAAAAACGAGGCACCGAACTGCTCAGCCGGGGAAAACCGGTAGAGGCCTACTACACCTTTCTGGAAGCCCGGGATTACCTCGTTCAGCGGGACCTGCCGGAGGATCGGGATATCTCCACCTACCTCTCTTTGAGCAGGAGGGAAGCCCTCCGGATGGCCTATTTTTCCTCTGATATCGAAGCGGCCCAGATAACCCCGGGATACGAAAACGTTATGTTTCTCAACACCCAAAGAGACCGGCCGGAGAAAACCCCCGTCAGGGAGTACGTCGCCTTCCGCCGGCTCATTCCCGATTTACCGGAAACAGGAAATTGGATGGCTCAAGGGGTGGCGGTGGTGGGACTCTCCTCGGAGGGGGTGGTTTATGAAATTACCGCCCCCTTTGGAAAGCTTCTTCCATCCATGGAAGGATCATCGGAGACCTCGGTATCTCTTCAGGGCCGGCTCATCCTCAACGGTATCGATCCGGAAAACCAAGGAGAACTACTCTACCCCGCTCAAATCAGAAAAGGAACTCCGGCGGAATATTTAGAGGGAGTGCTGCCTTTGAGCCTCTCCAGTGACCAGCTCCGGGGTCTCGCCATGGATTCCCGGGGGCCTGAAACCCAGAACTTCTTCATCCTCTGGCAGAACCGCAGAGCCCTTCCCCTCATGGGTATTTCTTCCGCCTCCCTGGACCGGGAAATTCTTACCCGGATTCTCTACCCCTTCACCTTCTTCATCGCCGCCATCCTGGCGGCCACGGTGGGGTGGCGGCACCGTCAACGCAACGGAAGACCCGTGGCCGCCACGATTCTTCTCATCGCCGCCCTCCCTTTTCTGATGAGGCTGATGGAGGAAATCTATTTCACGGTTCAGACAACCTTCCTTGGGTTTACCCTCTACAGCATGGGATTTACCGCCGCCCTCATTGTTTCTCTGATTATTCAGGCCGTGCTTTTTACCCTCAGCTTCATTTACCTCGCCTTCCAACACAACCGGTAAGTCATGTCGGGCCAAGATATTAAGGGCTTCTTATCACGTCATCGGGGTAAAATAGGAGGCGTCTTCCTGGGGCTTCTTCTGAGGATAGGGTTCTTCGGCCCCCTGCTCGGACTGACCTTGGGCTTCTTTTGGGATGAATTTCTCGGAGAAAAACGGATCCTCCAAGCAGCCCGGTCTTTCCTGGCAGAACCTTCCCCCCAGACTCTCCAAAAAATTCCGCCGGGAGAAAGACCCGGGTTTCTTCTCATGATTCTGGGAAGAAGGTACTTCCTGGCCCTGAAAGCAGGGGGAGATGGATGGAACAGCCTGGAAATTCCCTATACCCGGGCCCTCCGGAACTGCCTGGAACCAACCCGGGATATCCAGAGGGGAATAGACCGGGCCGCCGCCCTTTTCTTACAGCCCCCGCCCCAGCTAGAAACAGTCTCGGAGATGGTTAAGCCTCTGATCAAGGAGGAGGAAAAAAGAAAAGTGGCGGAGGTTCTCTTCAGCCTTTCTCCAGGGGGTGACAGAACCGCCGAAAGCCGCCGGTTTCTCCATAGTCTCTGCCGCTGCTGGAACATTCCCCTCCCCCGGGAAGAGAATCCCCATATGGAATATCACCTGCTGGGGCTGCCCCCGGACGCCCCGATGGAACAGGTAAAGCAGACCTTTCGGACCCTGGCGGCGCAGTTCCACCCCGATACGGCGGTTCACCTGACGGAAACCCAAAAAAATGAGTCGGAAGAGGCGTTCCGGAAAATACGCAACGCCTATGAGAAAATTATTAAAGACAAGAGCGAAAGAGGTTAATCGTCGGGACCCGCCGTTTTTGTCCGTTCTATCCGTGCCCCCAGACCCCGAAGCCGTTCCACCAACCCCTCGTAGCCGCGCTCGATCTGATAGACGTTGTCGATGGTGCTCTGCCCTTCGGCGCAGAGAGCGGCGATAACCATGGCCATGCCGGCCCGGACGTCCGGAGAAACCAGATAGGCTCCCCTCAAACTGGAAGGACCGCTCACCACCGCCCGATGGGGGTCGCAGAGGATGATCCCCGCCCCCATACCGATAAGTTTATCCACGAAAAACATCCGGGATTCGAACATCTTTTCGTGAATCAAAACCGTTCCCTCTACTTGGGTGGCCACCACGGTCATGATGGAGGTCAGATCCGCCGGAAAACCCGGCCAGGGAGCATCGTCTATTTTAGGGATGGCGCCGCCTAAATCGGGAATCACTTTAAGATCCTGCTTGGCGGGAACATGAATAAGGGTTCCCTCGGTTTCCCAGCAGATCCCCAGCTTAGCAAAGGCCAGACGGGTCATCCGGAGGTGCTCGGGGCAGGCGTTTTCGATCACCAGGTCGCCCCGGGTCACCGCCGCCAGGCCGATGAAGGAGCCCACCTCCATGAAGTCGCAGCCGATGGTGAAGTCGGTTCCATGAAGCCGTTCCACCCCTTGAATCACTAATATATTAGAACCCACCCCGCTAATCTGGGCGCCCATGGAGATGAGCATCCGGCAGAGATCCTGGACATGGGGTTCGGATGCGGCGTTTCGAACCACCGTCTGCCCCTTGGCCAGAACCGCCGCCATGATACAGTTTTCCGTGGCGGTAACGCTGGCTTCGTCAAGAAAGATATCCGCCCCCGTCAGCTTCAGGGCGGAAATGTCAAAGACGCCGTCCACCTCTACCTGGGCCCCCAACTCCTCAAAAGCCAGAAAGTGGGTATCCAGCCGGCGCCGGCCAATGACATCCCCCCCGGGGGGCGGCAGGATGACCCGGCCCACCCGGGCCAGCAGCGGCCCCGCCAGCAGAATGGAAGCCCGAATCGACCGGGCCATCTCGGGGGGCACTTCGGCGGTGGGAAGATTGGTCACACTTATCTCGTAAGATCCCGGTTTCAGATGCTTCACCCGGGCTCCCAGGCTCTTCAGAACCTCCAGCATAACCTGAACATCCTTAATCTCCGGGATATCCCTGAGAATCACCTTTTCGTCGGTAAGGAGGGCGGCGGCAATACACGGCAGGGCAGCGTTCTTGTTGCCGTTGGCCCGGATGGTGCCGTTTATGGGGGTATTCCCCTGGATAATATATTTGGTAGGTTCTGATTTGCTCATAGGGGCAAGATAACCCGGATGGGGGGATATTTCAAGGAGCTCCGACGGGTGAAACTAATCGCCTTCCAGCATGGCAAAGGCAAACTGATTTTCGCCGAAGGGATTATCCGACATGCCTAAAAGCCCTTGATAAAAAAAGGAAGTGCCGCCGCGGTCTTGTACCTTCACGATGACCGAAAAACGGAGAGGCACGGGACTGCTGTAGGAAAAAGGATCCTCCAGAACCCGGGGAAAAACCACCCCCGCCGGATCGATACGGTAAAGGGGCGGAACCTCATCCTGCCCGGGCAAGGGCTGAAAAAACCGGGAGAGGATCTCTTCCCCCGCCTTCCCCGCCGAACGGAGTTCCGAAAGCTGGGAAACCTCGAGACACTGATCAAAACAGTGTTCCCACCCCAGAACGGGTATTTTTTCCTCGGCGGCGGTGAAAAAATCCCGGAGGTTCCGCATCACGTTGGTTCGGTTATGGGGTGCGTACTCCTCACCGTTCCAACGAAGCCACGAGATAAAGGTTTCATAACCCCGGCCTTCCTCAAAGCCCTGTTGAAAAACAAGGATGTCCACCCATCCGTCTCCGTCGACATCACCGATCCGGGAGGTCTTCGACAAGGTATAGTCCAGGGATAACCGGCTGATTCCCCGGCCCTGGAGGGTGACCCATTCCGCCTCGGTGCCTTCCAAGGTTTGAAAAGAAACCACCACGGTGTAGGGGAAATCGCGGCCCAGACGGATTTCTTGAAAGACAAAATCCCGAAGTACCAGTTTCTTGCCCAGGGAGATGTGATACCGGCTGATCACATCCTCGGGATATTGATAAAAAATGACCAAACCGAAGGGGCGGTAGGGAGAATCTTCATCGAACAGCCTCAGGCTATCTTGAAGATAACCGGATTGGGCCTGCCCCGGATCCACTTCCTCCTCTAAAACCAGCAGGAGGTAATCGGTGTATCCGTTTTTATCCAGATCATGAAAAAGGCCCCAGGGCTGGTCATCCTTGAAAACCGGAGTGAGCCCGGGAGGGAGCCTATCCAAGGCGGTGTCGACCAAGAGCCCCTTGGTCAAAGCCGGTGGAGGTTCTTCCTCCTCCTCATCAGGCCCTTCCGGTTCAAAACTCTGACTCCCCGTTGCGTGGGGCAGCGAGATTTCCACATCCTCCGATTCCAGGGGATTCTCTTCCCGATGGCGTGAGGAGGGGGCGCCGGTGGCACAAGAGAAAAGAAAAAGTATGACCAACCCCAGGGCGGCGGAATAAAAGATCTTCATGGCCCTTTATAGTAACAGGGAAGAGGGGGCGGGGCCAGTCTTTTATCTTTTCGGTCCCCAGGCCGCCTCATTTTGACGAAGGGTTTTTCCCTGTAAAACGAAGATTCTCGAGGAGAAGCAGCGGCGCTCAAAGAAAATCGCGCCGCCCCTTCGCCTCTACATCTTCGTTTTAAACCAGAAACCCTCAGCTTCGTCAAAATGAGGCCCCCAGGACAATTCTTTCTTATAGTAGATCCAGTATTTCTCTGGCCGAATAAATTTTATTCCTGGATTTTTTAAAATCTTTCAAATTTCTTGTAACGATATAATCTATTTCTTCATTCAATGCCAATTCATCAATTACAGCATCTTCATAATCTTCCAAATCTGAGAATAAAGACCTTCTTAAAATCTCTTCGTGTGCTGTCAACACACTTAAATTGTCTAATAAGTTGGAAATAATCTTATTTCTCTTTGTTCTTTCATATTTTTGTTTTTCTAAAAAATACGATAACGTAGTTATTTCATGGGAACATACATACCCCTTTATTTCTTTTTTTACACATTTATCATAGACAGCTAATGCTGCTTCATGATCATTTCGCTTATTCAGAAAATCAATAATAATATTTAAATCAATCAATACTGTTTTCATAAAATCTCTTTCTCATTTCTTTTTTATCGGGAAATTCATCTTTACTGATTATTCCATATAATTCTCTTGCCTCTTCAGAAATTTTAATTTCCTTTGTTTCTTCTTTTAATCTGATAAGATATTTTTCAAAGATGTTTGAAATCGATTGATTATTCACTTTTGAATATGTTTTTGCAAAATCAATAATTGATTCATCAATATTGAGTGTAAGTTTCTTATTCATATCTCCCTCCACGTAACAATATAAAATAAATACACGTACAAATCAATAGTTACGTATAGTATTCTACAAATGTTACGTGTATCTGCTTTTTACCCTAACGGGAATGAAACATGGGAACCTCTAAAAACTGCCGTTTTTAGAGGTCTACCTTAGATGTAGTGGATGTTTATTTATTTCCTGTAAAGGAAATAAATAAACTCCAAGGCGCCTCAAAAACCCCAATTTGGTTTTTTTGAGGCGCCCACATATAATTTTTAAAGGTTTTCTTCTTTACCTGCGAAGCGGGTGCATAACTTCCTTTTAAACCGTAACCCTCAGCTTCGTCAAAATGAGGCCGCCAGGACAATTTTGTCGGTCACCGGCGGATATTTTCGGTTCCGCCGGAGGCGCTGAACCGAAAGTCTTCGAGGGGGAAGCGGAAGACCGGCCCGCGCCGCCCGGCGGAGGGGACGGAGCCGGAACAGCGGCGGGGAACCGCCGGGCTGAAGCGGGGGGGAGACTCCCCCGCCTGAAGGAAAAAGAAGATCCCCCCTTCTCCCGGGCCTACCAAAAAACTTGTATTTACGGTATAAAAAAGGGGATTTGCAATCCAGGAGGGCTCATGCTTTTTTACAGCACCAGAAACACGAAGAATCTCGTCACCTTTCAGGAGGGTGTTTTCCAAGGCCTCGCCCCGGACGGAGGGCTCTACCACCCCCTGAAGACCCCCGACCTTTCCGCCCTCATGGAAAGTTTCTCCGGCGACACCCCTTTTGTGGAGATGGCTTCGGCCCTCACGGCGGCGTTGCTTGAGGATGAACTGAAGCCGGAACAGGCGGAATCGATCTGCCGCCGGGCTTTCACCTTCGAACCGGCCCTGGCAAAGGTGGATAAGGATATTTCGGTGCTGGAGCTTTTCCACGGTCCTTCCTGCGCTTTTAAGGATTTTGGCGCCTCTTTTCTGGCCGCCTGTATGGAGGAGTTTCTCAAGGAGAGCGACCGGAAGGCGGTGATTCTGACCGCCACCTCCGGTGATACGGGCAGCGCGGTGGCCCGGGCCTTCCACAAACGGGACAACATCGATGTGGTGATTCTCTATCCCAGCGGCCGGGTGAGCCCTCTTCAGGAAAAGCAGCTCACCACCCTGGGAGACAATGTCATCGCCCTGGAGGTGGAGGGATCTTTTGACGATTGTCAAAGGATGGTGAAACAGGCTTTCGTGGATCCTGAATTACGGAACCGGCTGCCCCTGGCGTCGGCAAACTCCATCAACCTGGGCCGGCTGCTGCCCCAATCCTTCTATTACGTTTGGGCCTGGACCCGGGCCCGGGCGGATAACTCTTACTTCGCCGTACCCAGCGGCAACTTCGGAAACCTTACCGCCGGCATCCTGGCCTGGACTTGGGGACTCAAGGTTCCGGGGTTTCTGGCGGTGACTAACCGCAACGACGTGGTGCCCCAGTATCTGATTTCGGGGGATTTTACCCCCCGGGCTTCGCTTCAAACACCCTCCAACGCCATGGATGTGGGGGATCCTTCCAATTTTGAACGGCTCTTGGCGATTTTTGACGGAGACAGAGAGAAGATGTCCCGGATGATCGCCCAGCAGGTGGTTACCGACGAAGAGACCATCGCCACCATCAGGGAGGTGAAGAACCGGACGGGCTACCTGATGGACCCCCATACTGCCGTGGGATATCTGGGAGCCCGCCGGTTTTTGGATGCCGCCGGAGACGGCCGCAAAATCATCACCTTGTCCACCGCCCACCCCGGAAAGTTTCAGGAGATGGTTGCCGAAGCCCTGGGGTCGGCCCCGGAGCTGCCGGAACGTCTGAAGGGGCTGCTGGATCTGCCGAAACGGGCGGAAAAAATCGGCGGCACCCTGGAAGACCTGAAAGAGGTTCTCCTGAGCCGCCATGGATAGAGGGGCGCCAAGAGAAGGGAACAGCGGCCTGGAGCTGTTGGGCTGTCCCTTTCCCGATCTGGTGAAGCTGATGGAAAGCCGTTATCAGAAGGGACGCTACCATGCCGAGGGGCTTTTCCGCCATCTCTACGGCCGGCGGACCTTAGAGGGGTTAGAAAATCACCCTCATTTTTTGAAAACCCCCGCCCTGGCCGGAAAAATTTGTGAAGACTACCCCCTCTCCCTGCCCCGCATCACCGGAGAATTGACCAGCCCGGAGGTGCGCAAATACACTTTAGCTTTCCGTGACGGCGCCGAGGTGGAATCGGTGCTGATCAACATGCACCACCACGCCACCCTCTGTGTCTCCAGCCAGGTGGGCTGCGCCCGGGGCTGCCTGTTCTGTGAAACCGCCAAGATGGGACTGGTAAGGAACTTAAGCGCCGGCGAGATCGTGGCTCAAGCCTTGGTGGCGGGGCGGGAATCGGATAAACCTCTTAAGAATATTGTCTTCATGGGGATGGGGGAACCCTTGGACAATCTCGAAGCGGTGACCCGGGCGATAACAATCATCTCCGACAAGAGAGGCATTAATATTCCCACCGCCCGGATGACCGTTTCCACCTGCGGCAACGTACCGGGAATCGGAAAATTGATCGACTGGATGAAGGCCGGAACCACGGGAGAGGAGCGTCATGCCCTTAGGCTGGCGGTGAGTCTGAACGGGTCCCACGACGAAGGCCGGAACAGGATCATGCCGGTTAACCGGGTCTATAACATGGGGGTCTTAAAGGAAATGCTGCGGGAATTCCCCGGGCACCATCGGGAACAGCGGCTCTTTTTGGAATACGTGCTTATTCCGGGTGAGAATGATACCGCCGAAGACGCCGATAGACTGGCGGACTACCTGGAAGATCTTCGGGCGTCCCTGAATGTTATCAAATACAATCCCGGCAGGAAGAGCCCCTATCGGGCGCCCACCCGGGAAGAGGTGGAGCGGTTCTGCCGCCGGGTAGCTTCCCGGGGCCAGGCGTACCGGATCAGGGACTCCCGGGGCGATGATCTGATGGCCGCCTGCGGCCAGCTCCGGCCGGTGAAGCAATAGAAGGCCGCCGGGGCTGGAGCCGCCCCGGCCAGCGGGGTAAATCGAAAATGTAGAGGATGGGTGCCCGGGCGATTTTTTTTGAGCCCGGGTGCTCATCCTCGAGAATCTTCGATTCACCCTGGTTACCCCTTCCGCCAGCCCGGGTCGGGCAGGTCAACAATGTGCTTATTGTCAGATAGTATTACATCCAGTATAATAACCCCACATCCAAGGGGGCGCGGCAGTGAAAATTGAAAAAATTCGCCAGAAAACGGTGGTAGGCCAGGTCATGGAAAAAATGAAGGACCTGATAGCCTCGGGCCGTTACAAACCGGGGGATAAACTTCCCACCGAGCAGGAGCTGGCGGAGATGTTCGGCATCGGCCGCTCCTCTATCCGGGAAGCTATTAAAATCTTTAACTACCTGGGAGTATTGGAATCCAAGGCTGCCAAGGGAACGTTCCTCTCGGAAAGCGCCCGGATCTCCGCAGAAGCCCTCTCCTGGTCCATTCTTTTGGGCCGGGAAGAGATGAACAACTTGATCCACGCCCGGGGGGCTCTGGAACTCTGGAGTCTGATCAACCTCACCGCCCTCTACAGGGAGAACCGTGAGAAGGCAGAACCCTTCATTGAAGAGCTGGAGGAACAGATAGAACAGATGCGCCGCGGATTGGAACTGCGGTCCGGTGATGTTCTGGCGGAGGCGGATTACCGCTTTCACAACATCATCATCCACAGTAACGAAAACGAAATTTTCGATACCATCTACAAAACTTTGAAAAGTTTCATGTACGAAGAGATCGGCTTAGCCCACCGCGGTTTCGAGAACCCCGAAAACCTGGTGCGAGACCATCTCCAGATTCTGGATGCCATAAAAACCGGCGACACCGCCCTGGCGATGCAGACCTTCAACACCCACATTGATAACACGAAAAACTTAATCGGACGGTCCTAAACGAGGCCGCTTCCCGAAATCGGAAAGAGCAAAAAAAAACCGGCTAAAAGCCTCCGGAAGGAGACTTGAGCCGGTTTTTTTATCCCCGGTGCGAAACACCGGGTACTTGGTTTTTTCCTATTTATCCGGATTGGGCATCATGAAATCCCGGATGACCCCGAGAAGGTAGTGGTACCCCTCGATAAAACCCCGGAGGGTCCGGGCGGTGGCACCGTACGTCTCAAATTCTTCCGGCTTCAACCCGTCGGGTTCGTAGGCCTTGAGGAATTCGGGAAACTTCTTCAGCTCTGCCAGAATGGCGGGATCCACCGGTTTATCCATCCGGTTTTTCACTTCCACATCGCTCTTGTTGAACATCACCTGCCACTTATAGGGAATGGTGAGTACCACATTTCCGCCGATGAACTCACTCCAGTGAAGGTGGTTCCGGTAAGCCGCCGCCAGCAGCCGGGTCCGGTAACCCTTCTCCTGATAGATCCGGTAGGCGTTCTTAAAAACCGCCACCCCGGCCCAATCCAGAACACCCGGGGTGGTAACGGCTTTTTCTTTGGATGCCACAATTTTAAGCCAGTCGTCGGTTCGGCCCACCATGATGGTACAAACGGGAATCATCCCGCTCACATCGTGTCCCTCGGCTTCCCGGCGTTTAAGGCCACGCTCCACCGCCTCCGCCACGGCTAAAGCCTGGGGCACGGTAAAGCTGACGGTGGCATTGATGTTCACCCCTGCGGCGGTGGCCTCCTCGATGGCCTTAACCCCCGCAGCGGTGACAGGCATCTTCACCTGCATATTCTCCGCTAATGTATCAAAATAAATGGCTTGGTCGGCCATCAATTTCCAGTTTCTGTAGTATTTAGCGTTGGTCTGGATGCTGATCCGGCCTTTTTTGCCCTTAGAGGCATCGAAAACAGGTTTGAGCATCTCGGCGCCCTTGATGGCCATTTCTTCGTTCAATTTCCAGGCAATCTCTTCTTCGGTGGCTTCGGGCATTTGTTTGATGAGCTCTTTGATGCGGCCTTCCCAAAGATTCATCTCGATGTCTAAAACGTTACCCACGATAACCGGGTTAGTGGTGGCTCCCACCGCCCCGTTTTCGATGGCGTATTTCAGCTCAGAGACGGCGCAGGAATCGTTCCACACCTCGGTGGCGGTGGTTTCTACGGTCTCGTGCAAAGGTCCTTTATAAGTCATATCAAATCCTCCTCTCGGTATTTATTCAAGTCTACTCTCTTATTGTAACACATCCCAATGTTCTGTCAATGCTATTGTCTGATAATAAGGCAAAAAAGATTTTTTTTGCTTTTTTCTGCCCCTTGTCACAAGCCTCTCCATCCTCTACTCTCCTTTTCATGAATCAAGACCAAGTTACGGACATCCTGAGGAAACTAGAACCCCAGGCAGAACCCTTCACCCTTCTCTTTTCCGGTAAAGAAAGCCGGAAAGCCTACGGGGTTTACCACCCCGAAAAAAAAGAAATCATCATCCATAACCGGAACTTTGTCTCTGATAAAGGATTCCGGGAGGGGGCCCTGCTCTACACGGCGGTCCACGAATTCGCCCATCACATCCATTTCACCACCGCCGCCGGTCCGGTGGGTATGCGGGCCCACACCAGAGAGTTCCGCCGGATCTTCCACGGCCTTTTGGAAAAAGCCGAAAAGATGAAACTCATGGAGAACCCCTTCACCGCCAACCCGGACATGCAGGCCCTTACCGAAGAAATACGGCAAAAAATTCTCACCACCCAGGGGCAGCAAGCCCGGGAATTTGGCATTATGCTCATTAAGGCCCAGGGTCTCTGTGAGATCCACGGCCTCCGGTTTGAAGATTATGTGGAACGGGTCCTACAGTTTGACCAGTCAACCATAAAAACCATCATGAAGATTCCCTCCCTGGATGTACCGCCCCGGCTGGGATATGAAAACCTGAAACTCATCGCCGGAGAAAAAAAGCAGGAACTCCGGGAAGAACTGACCCGGCGGCTTCTGGGCGGTGAGAGCCGGGATGTGGCCAAGGCGGCGGTTAAACCGTCACCGAAGGAGCCCCAGGAGCCGGGCTTGCCCCAGCTGCAGAAGGAAAAACAGAAGCTCGAAAACACCATCCGGACCCTGGAAGCCAAACTTCAGGAAATAGAAGACCGGCTTAGGGAGATGGAGGAGTAGAATGACCAACCAAAATGAAGGCAGAGAAAACTTGGGGCCCCAAAGCTTGTCTCTTCTTTACTTTTCCCCCACCGGTACCACCAAAATAATAGCCGACACCATGGTCCAAAAGCTCGGTGTGCCGCATGTCGAGGAAATAAACTTAACTGATCCCCGAGTGAGATCGGGAGACATCCTTGTAGCCTCCGACCTAGTGGTCTTCGGGGCGCCTGTATATGAAGAATATCTTCCCGAGGTTGTGGTTGATTGTCTCCGGAAAAACCAATTCCAGGGCCAGCCGGTTTTGGCATTCGCCGTCTATGGGAATATCGGCTATGGTTTAAGTTTGAAACAAATACATGGCGAACTAACAAAAAAAGGACTATCCCCCATAGCCCTCGGAGCCTTTATCGGAGAACACTCCTTTTCAAGCCAGGAAACACCCCTGGCAAAAGGCAGACCGGATGAAAATGACAAAGAGGATGCCAAAAAACTTGCCGAGCTGTTTGTATCTCGACTTCTAACAAAGAGCCCCCCCCTCGCCCCTGATGAAATCCCGGGGAAGTTACCTCTCATGGCACGGATCCTTCCAAAGGGGAGTGCCAAGCTTTTCACGAAACCCCCTGTGATTAATTCATCATGTACCAACTGCCGCCGTTGTATTTTAAAGTGCCCCATGGGAGCCATTGACGAGAGTTTGTTCATCGATGAAGAAAAATGCTTAAGATGCTTCGCTTGTGTGAGAATTTGCGGGAAAAAGGCCCGGGAAATTAAATACAGAAAACGAATCCTGGTTACAACCATGCTGAACATGAAAAACCGGGTCAAAAAAGAGTCTTTATTACTTTGATAATAAAAACCTCGAAGCTGTACCGATTAGCTTTTAATATTTTATCCTGATGGGGTCTTTGGCAAAATAGAAATCACCGCCCAGGGGGTTACCTTGACACCGCCCCGGCTGTTTTATACTATGAGAGAAACAGAAGGGGAGTAGCCCATTCCCGGTAGTTCCCCCCAGGGCGGGACGGACCGGGAAGAAGCCCGTCGTCAGTACGGTTGAATTTCCAGATGGATTTTTAACCCGGCGGGCCTCACCCGTTTTCTACGGGTACAGCAAGACCTTTATCCAAATCTACCTGTGAGGAACTTCGCCGCCGGACGGGGCGTTTTCTTCGTTTGTTTTCGGCAGCGGGAGGATGTGGATAGGGGTCTTTTTTTATCCCCGTCCCCGCACCGGAATAGGAGCCGCCATGGACGCCTTTATTTTGGGAATCATAGAATCTCTTCCCACCATCATTCTCTTTCTCATCATCTTCGCCACCCTCTTCACCCTAAGCAAGGGAGCAGACATCCTGGTGGAAGAGGCGGTACGGCTGTCCATCCTCTGGCGGATACCCAAGGTTCTCATCGGAGCCACCATCGTGAGCCTGGGAACCACCCTGCCGGAGGCGGCGGTATCGGTTCTGGCGGCGATTCAGGGAAACCCCGACCTGGCCCTGGGAAATGCCGTGGGGTCCATCATATGTGATACGGGCTTGATCATCGGTGTGGCCTCCCTTATCGGACCCCTCACCCTAGACAAACAGATGGTAAACCGCCAGGGCTGGCTTCAGCTGGGAGCGGGTGTTCTTCTGGTGGTGGTGAGCCTTCCCTACGCCACCTTCTTTCGGGATGCCCCCCTGGGGGGCAGGATCCCCCAAGCGGTGGGATTTCTCTTTGTCATCCTTTTAGCCCTCTATCTCTGGGTTTCCATCCGCTGGTCCAGAGGGGCCATCATGGAGATGACCGAAGAGGTGGAAGAGGAAACCAAACCCGCCCCGGCGGCGATACTGCTTCTCAAGCTGGCGGCGGGGGTGGCCCTGATCATTCTTTCGTCTAAGGTGCTGATTCCTGCGGTGGAAGTTTCCGCCTTCCGGATCGGCATCCCCCAGGCGGTGATCGCCGCCACCCTGGTGGCTTTCGGAACAAGCCTCCCCGAGCTGGTAACCGCAGTTACCGCCGCCCGGAAGGGGCACGGCGAATTGGCCATAGGCAACATCATCGGCGCGGATATTTTGAATGTTCTCTTTGTGGTGGGGTTTTCCGCCTCGGCCACCCGGGGCGGACTATTGGTTCCTCCGAGTTTTTACTTCCTTCAGCTTCCGGTGATGCTGCTGATTCTTCTCACCTTCAAGGGGATCTCTCATTTTGAAAGAAAGGCCATCCGGCCGCGGCAGGGGATCGTTCTCCTGCTTCTATACGTGGGGTATACCGCTGCCAGTTATCTTCGATAACCGGCCCGGGGGCCCGGAAAGCCGCCCAGCGCCGCCGAAGAGAAGGGTAAACTATTCATTTTCCAAGAAAAAGAGGAAACTTTCCGCCAGGGATGGGTCTAACACGTTGCCGGCCCTTTCGTTAAGCCGTTTAACCCCCTCTTCCGGGGAAGGGGCAAAGAAGTAGGCGGTCACCACTCTCACGGTCCGGGAGAGCAGGGGAATATCCTCTCCGGGAATACCCCGGGGAACACCCTTTCCGTCCCACCGCTCAAAACGGGCTAATATTTCGTCCGCCAGGGGCGCCAGCTGAGGAAGGGTCAAGGCGACCCGGTAACCCACCACGGCGCACCGCTCCTGGGCCTCTTGGCTGTCGTTGGAAAACAGATCCTCCGCCAGGCTTCCCTGCTCCAGCACCCCTATGACACCGAAGAAAGACAGCTGCTCCAGCCGGTCGATCATGACCTCGTCATAGTCCAGGTATTCACCGAACCGCCGGGATAAGTCGCCCAAGGCGGTCATCCTTTCGGGGCTCTTAAACTGCAGTTCTATGAGAGATTTCCGGAAGGTCTCGTAAACCCTGTCCCGGAAGGATTGCCGGTTATCAAGCTTGTCTTTGTACATGGCTTCATCGGCCCGGGCCATCATTTCCTGGGGAGATTCCCCCTCCTGCAGGGTGGCCATACCGACGGCGAAACTCAGAGGAACGACGCCCTCTTCCAGATTTATCTCTTCAGTTTTTTCCCGGATCCGGCCCACAATGACCTGCGTTACCTCTGCGGTCGCCCCGGGAAGAATGACCGAAAATTCATCGCCCCCGCAACGAGCCACCACATCATCACGCCGGCAAACCGACTGAAGCACCGCCGCCAGCTTCTTGAGCAGCCGGTCCCCCTCTTCGTGGCCGAAACCGTCGTTGGCCAGCTTGAGGCCGTTCATGTCCATATTAATGATGGAGAGAGGAAAAACCGCTTCCCGCTCGATCCGGCGCATCTCCTCATCAAAAAATGACCGGTTGTACAACCCCGTAAGCCTATCGTGAAAACTTAAAAACTTAACCTTGTTTTTCCAGTCGTACTGGCTGGTCACATCCCGCAGGATAAGGACTCCCCCCCAGAGCAGTTCTTTCTCATCCCGTTCGATGGGCGAATAGTAGAGGGTCAGGACCCGGATGTCTCCCTGGGGACTCACCACGGCAATGCCCTCTTCGAGGCTGGCGGTTTCCCTTTTCTGAAAAACCCGGGTCATGAGCTGCTTCCGGTGGTCATCCCACCCTTCGGTCCGGGGATGAATCACCGTCCAGAAAGGTTTCCCCAGAGCCTCTTCCACGGTAACCCCCAGCATGGCAGTTACCGTTTCGTTTATCTCCTGGATACGGCCCCGACGGTCGGTGATGATGACACCGTCCACCAGGGAACCGATGGTAACCCGGAAAAGTTCCCGGCTTTTCTGCAGGGAGTTCATCTGACGGCGCAGCTTATCGATGTTTCTCAGGAGGATAAAGAAACGTCCCTCCTCCATGGCCAGCAGCCTGGCCTCGAAGTAGTGAAGTCTTCCCCGCCGGCGGGTGGTGAAACTGAAGACCTTCATCTTTCCGTCCTGCCTAATCAACTCCATCTGCCGGCGGATTCTTTCACTCACATCGGCGGGGAAAAAACGCTCGAGAACCTGGCCCAAGGCGGGAGCCTCTTCAAAAAGAAGGGAAAAGTCTTCGGGTAGAAAAGAATCGATCAAAATGCCCTTGTAGTTAAAGCGCAGCATCACATCCGGAATAGCCTTGAGCAGCATGGCCGAATGGGTTTCCGCCCAGGCTACCTGCTGGTTAAGCTTCATCTTCTCGCTTAAATCCCGGATTGAGAGAAGCACCGAAGACGGTTCTTCATCACTATCCCTGACAAGGTGGGCCTCCACATGGATCCAGCCGTTGCCGGATGATTCTCCTTCAAAGGAAAACCGGTTCCGCTGGCCTTGAAACAGACTTTCAATTCCCTGGGACAATTCCCCCCAGTATTGGGAGTGGATGATTTTCAGAACCCCCGTCAGGGTCTGAGGAAAAGGGGCAGTATAGAGATTTTGTTTTTCCAGGTTAGAACGGATGACCGCCCCTTGGGGATCGATAAGCACCAAGCCGTGATCGTTCTGATCAAAAAGAAGATCACAGATACGGCAGCCCGGCCGGAATGAAGAGGGGGAGTTTGTATCTGCAGTCCGCGGAGCGGCTGGAAGATGATCTCTCTCCCGCCGCCCTTCATCATCCCGCTTTGTAGCGGCCGTATGGAGCAGTCCCATGCTACAATACTACTGTAATGGTACCGCAACCGCAAGAAGAGGGGATTCTTTCCGAAAAAAAGAGCATCATCTTCCCGTCATGGAAGGATTATTTCCCGCTCTATCACCATATCGAGGGAAAGCAGGGTCTCGGTAGATTGTATCTCGGGAATTACCTGAAGATTTTCCGCCAGGAAGGTGTGAAGGCCGGGGATGCTTTTTTCCACCACCTTTAAAAAGAGGTTGTAGCTGCCGGTGGTAAAGTGGGCCTCCACAATCTGGGGCAGATGGGACAGCTCCTGCACCACCTTATTGACATCCCGGGCATTATGCAGATTAATTCCGATGAAGGCACAAACCGTGTAACCCAGCTTCTGGGGATCCAAGGCAAGCCGCCCCCCCCGGATAAACCCTTCTTCTTTCATTTTGTTGTAGCGGACATGGACGGTACCGCCGGAAACCTTCAGATCCCGGGCTATTTCCTGAAAGGGTTTTCGCGAGTCCCGCTGCAGCTCTTGAACAATTTTACGGTCCAGATCATCCAATTCATATCCCATCAATGAGTTCCTCATATTTAGACTATTTCAAAGATACCCCTATTTTATTTCAAAATCTCTATAGAATCAACAAGATTTAGATAAGAATGATAGGCGGATTGACTAAATGCTCCCATCCAAAGTATTGTGAGCATCTATGGACAAATCAGAACTGAAAACCACCGCGGCCTTGGCCCGTCTTTCCCTGGGAGACGAGGAGGCGCAAAAATTAACGGAGATGGTGGACCAGATGCTCTCCTATTTTTCTAAGATGAGAGAGATTGATGTGGACCATCTCGCCCCCACAACCCACGCCTTTCAGGATGAGAATGTGGTTCGTCCCGACGAACCCGGCAAGGGCAGCCCCGACGAGCTGCTGGACCGGGCCCCCGAACGGGATGAACGTTTTTTTACCATCCCGAACGTGCTGTAAGGGGGAAATACCATGGAAAACTGGAACCAGATTCTGAAGGATTCCGCCGGACGGGAACAGTATTTGAAAACGTCCGCACAAATGTCAGCCTCATCTTCCGGGACGCCGATGCTTTGATCCCCGCCGGCGGCTCTTCGAGCCCCCTGCAGGGACTGCCCTTCGGAGTGAAAGACAATATCGCCGTGGCGGGGCTTCCCCTGACCTGCGGCTCTAAAATTCTGGAAAATTTTACCTCTCCCTTTTCCGCCACGGCGGTGGAGAAACTGATAAACGCCGGGGCGGTGCCGGCGGGAAAAACCAATTTGGACGAGTTCGGCATGGGCTCCTCCACCGATGACTCTGCCCTGGGGCAAACCAACAACCCCTGGGACCTCACCAGGGTGGTGGGCGGCTCCAGCGGAGGCTCCGCCGCGGCGGTGGCCCTGGGGCTGGTACCCTTTGCCCTGGGCAGCGACACCGGCGGATCGGTTCGGCAGCCCGCGGCGTTCTGCGGGGTCTACGGGCTGAAACCCACCTACGGCACGGTTTCCCGGTACGGTTTGGTGGCCTACGCCTCCTCGCTGGAGGTGATAGGCGCCTTTGCCAAGGATGTGGATCTGCTTGAAACGGTCTATAAAACCATGCGGGGAATGGATCCCCGGGACAATACCTCCCTGGCCCATCCCGAAGACGGCGGCGGTGCTCATCCACCGCTGGCAGACCTCGAAGACGGTTCTCCCGTGGGAGTACTCCGGGGAGACCTGGGTCTCACCCCCCCGGTGCAGGCCGCCTACGACGAGGCGGTGGAAACCTTAAAGAAACTCGGCTACCCGGTGGAAGAGGTGGAACTGCCCACCCTGGAGTACGGAGTGCCCGCCTACTACACCATCGCCACCGCCGAAGCCAGTGCCAACCTGGCCCGGTACACGGGCATCCGGTACGGCCTCCGCGCCGCCGGAGCAGAGGATCCCGACAGCCTGGTCCAAGAAAGCCGCCACCAGGGCTTCGGACCGGAGGTAAAACTGAGAATTCTCCTGGGAACCTACGTGCTTCGTTCGGGATTTCAAGATCAATACTACATCCGGGCCCAGAAAATCCGCACCGCCATCAGGAACGACTTTGACCGGGTCTTCCGGTCCGCCCGGGCGGTGATGATGCCCGTCTTTCCCACCCAGGCCTTTCCCCACGGCGAGGGAGGATTGGATCCGTTTCACCAGAAGTTGGCGGACCGGTTCACCGGCGCCGCCAACCTGGCGGCCCTTCCGGCCCTTTCGGTCCCCACGGGCCTGAAAGAAGGTCTTCCCACGGCGGTGCAGTTCATGACCCCCGCCTTCGGTGAAAACCGCCTCTTTACCCTGGCCCGTCGGTTCCGGGAGGTCTATCCCCTTCTCTCCCCCCCGGATGCCCTGGATTACGGACAGGAGGCAAACTGATGGATTATCAGATTTTCATCGGCCTGGAGATTCACATCCAGCTTCTCACCAAAACCAAAATCTTCTGCGGATGCGCCAACCGGTTCGGCGACGAACCCAATACCAATGTCTGCCCCGTCTGCCTGGGCTATCCCGGGGTGCTTCCCTCGCTGAACGAAGAAGCCGTTAAGAAGAGCTACATGGTGGCCCGGGCCCTGAACTGCCGCCTCAGCGATAAGGCGGTGTTCGAACGGAAGACCTATTTCTACCCCGACATGCCCAAAAACTATCAGATTACCCAGTACGCCGCCCCCTGCGGGCTGGGGGGTACCATGGATATCGAATTGGGAAATGGAAAAGTTAAGACTGTCCATTTTCACGACGTCCACCTGGAAGAGGACGCGGGGAAAATGATCCATACCCCCTTTCAGTCCCGGCTGGACTATAACAGGGCGGGAACCCCCCTCTTGGAAATTGTCACCGAACCGGATCTGGAGAGCGGGGAAGAGGCGGAACTCTTTCTGCAGCAGTTCCAGCGGATGGTCCGCTACCTGGGGGTCACCGACGCCAACATGGAGGAAGGCTCCATGCGGTGCGACGCCAACATCAGCCTGAACGAAAGAGGGCAAGGCCTGGGCCGGAAAGTGGAGATCAAAAACCTCAACTCTTCCCGGTTCGTCAAGAAGGCCCTGGAATACGAAGCAAAGCGGCAAGCCAAGGTCTTAAAATCCGGCGGAACGGTGGAACAGGAAACCCGGCTTTGGGATGAGGGGCAAAACCGCTCGGCCAGCATGCGGAGCAAGGAAAACGCCAACGACTATAGGTATTTTCCCGAACCCGACCTGCCTCCCGTCGCCCCGGGCCCGGAATTTCTCACCGGGGTGGACGCCCTGATGGTGGAACTTCCCCTTCCCAGGAAAGAACGGCTCCGGGAGGCCCACGGCCTTAACGACCAGCAGCTGGACTTTATCATCGCCGAAAAAGCCACCGCCGACTTTTTTGAAGCTGCTGTGGCGGCGGGAGCCCCCGCTCCGGCGGCGGCCAGCTGGCTCGGTTCGGATATTCAGAAGCTTCTTAACCGTGAGGGGTTGACCCTCGATGCGAGCCCCCTGACTCCTCAGAGGCTGGCGGACCTGGTTAATCTGGTAGAAAGCGACCGCATCAGCAACAAGATGGGCAAAGAGGTGCTGGAAATACTATTTGAGGAAGATAAGGACCCCGAAACCATCGTTGGCGAACGGGGGATGGAACAGGTGGCGGATCAGGGAGAACTGGATGCGGTGGTGGAACAGGTTTTCACCGCTCATCCCCAGGTGGTGGAAGCGGTTCGGGCGGGAGAACAGCGGCAGATAGGGTTTCTCATGGGCCAGATCATGAAAGCCACCGGCGGTTCGGCGATCCCGAAAATCGCCCAGAAAATTATACAGGATAAACTTGAGGCAGGAAGATAATGAGACTGAAACGAACCCATAGATGCGGAGAACTAAGACGAACCGATGCCGGAAGCAGCGCCACCTTAAGCGGTTGGGTGGAAAACTACCGGGACCACGGCGGGGTGGCCTTCATCGACCTGCGGGACCGGTGGGGGCTGACCCAGGTGGTATTCCACCCCGAAACGGCGGGAGATTTTCACAAAGAGGCCCACCACCTCAGAAGCCAGGATGTCATCTCCGTCACAGGAGAGGTGAGAGCCCGGCCCGAGGGGATGCAGAACCCCCGGCTTCTTACCGGTGAGGTGGAGCTCTACGTCACCGACTTCGAACTTTTGAATAAATCTTCCACCCCTCCCTTCGACGTCCAGCACGCCGAGGGAGTCAACGAAGAATCCCGGTTAAAAAACCGTTTCCTTGACCTGCGGGGGGCCAAACAGCAGGAGATGCTCATTTTCCGCAGCCGGGTGGTAAGCCTGATCAGGGAATATTTCAAAGACAACGAGTTCGTTGATATTGAGACCCCCATCCTGGGACGGGCCACCCCCGAGGGAGCCCGGGATTACCTGGTCCCCAGCCGGGTGAACCCGGGGAAATTTTTCGCCCTGCCCCAGAGCCCCCAGCTCTACAAACAAGCCCTGATGATCGCCGGCTACGACCGGTATATCCAGATAGCCCGCTGCTTCCGCGACGAGGATCTGAGGGCCAACCGGCAGCCCGAATTTACCCAGGTGGACTTGGAGATGGCCTTCGTGGACAAGGAAGACGTGATGGCCATGGTGGAAGGCCTCTTCGCCCGGCTCTTTAAAGAGCTTCGGGGTGAAGAGCTGCCCCTGCCGCTGCCTCGGATCACCTACCAGCGGGCCATGGCGGAATACGGAAACGACGCTCCGGACCTGAGGTTCGGCCTGAAGATTCAGGATGTGACGGAGATCTTCCGGGAAAGCCAGTTCACCGTTTTCCGCAAGGCCGTAGAGGCCGGCGGCTGCGTCCGGGCCATCAACCTGAAGGGCCATTCGGAGAAGCTGAGCCGGAAGGATCTGGACGATATGACCCCCCTGGCGGCCCAGTTCAAGGCCAAGGGGGTGGCCTGGATAAGGATGAACCCCGAAGGACCCCAGTCGCCCATCATCAAGTTTTTCAGCGAAGAGGAAACCCGGTCTCTCTACGAAACCATGAAGGCTGAAACCGGGGATGTACTGATCTTCCTGGCGGACAAGGAAGAGGTGGTGAGCCAGAGCCTGTCGGAGCTGCGCCTCCACTTCGGCCGCAAGCTGGGGCTTTACGATCCCTCTTCCTTCGCCTTCACCTGGGTGGTTGATTTTCCCATGTTTGAAAAGGATCACCGGGCCAAACCTTCGGCGCTTCATCATCCCTTCACCGCTCCGGTGCCCGAAGACGAACACCTTTTAGACGACGACATCTACGCCATCCGGACCAACGCCTACGACCTGGTGATGAACGGCTGTGAGGTGGGAGGCGGCAGCATCCGTATCCACGACCGGAAACTGCAGGAGCGGGTCTTCGCCATCCTGGGAATTGACGAGGAAGCGGCCCGGGATAAGTTCGGTTTTCTTTTAGATGCCCTGAAGTACGGCGCCCCCCCCCACGGAGGCCTCGCCCTGGGACTAGACCGGCTGATCATGCTGCTTTTAGGCACCGAATCCATCCGGGATGTCATCGCCTTTCCCAAGACCCAGAAGGCCACCTGCCTGATGACCGAGGCACCGGGACTGGTGGAGGAAGAACAGCTGGAGGAGCTGTTTATCGCCTCTACCCTAGAAGAGGAATAACCGGCCCTGTCCGCGGCACGAAGCTGCCGGAGCCCCGCCTGAACGGCGGGGCTTTTTTTATCCACGGTGCGAAACACCAGGGAGTTTACACCCGGCGGAACGGGGTTGTTACAAAAAAAACGGAGCATGACTGGAGGTGAAATAGGGCGGGGTCCGATTCAGTACCGTCCTTATCTCCGGAGTCCCCCGAAAATCCGCCGCCAGAAACCGGCGGACCCTGTCCCGGCTCCAGTTCCGGGGATGGGTAAAATCCCGGTAGAGACTCAAGGGGGCAGGCCGAAGCCCCGCCCCGTCACCGGCTTCCCCGGAATCAGATCCCGGCCCCAGGGGCATGTTGAAAACCGCAGGACTGATAAAATCCATCAGGTGAGCGTGGGCGGCGGTGAAATCCCGGGTCCTCAAGGCGGCGGTTTCGTCCTCTTCGGGGGTCCCGAAAAGCAGATACACGTAGGTTCCGATGCCCGCTTCCTTCAAGTTCTCCAGAACCTCCGGTACCTTTTCCAGGTTAATCCCCTTGTTCATGGCCCTCAGCACCGCCGGATCCCCCGATTCCAGCCCCAGGGCCAACATCCGGCACCCCGACACCGCCAGGCGCCGGCAGAACCGGGGATCCTCCAGAAGGGGGGAAAACCGGGCGAAGCCGTACCAGGGAACCCCCACCCCGCCGCCGGCCAGCCCCTTCAGCAGGGCCGGGGAGATCTCGCTGTCGGTGATGTGAAACAGCACGGGGTCGTATTGTTCCCCCAGAATCCGCATCTCCTGAAGGCTCCGCCGGGCCCCCAGGGGCAGATACGGATTCTGCTCGCAGGTCTCGGGACAGAAGCTGCATTTCCGCCAAGGGCAGCCCAGGGCGGAACCGAAGGGCAGAACCAGCCCCGGAGAGAGGTAGGGCAGGGAGTGGACATGAGAAAAATCGTGGGTTAAGGCGCCGGCGTCCCTCTCCGGAGCCACCGCATCCTCCCCGGGCCCCGCCACCACCCGGTCCGCCCAGGGTGATAAAAACGCCAGGGAGCCCACTCTCCGGACCCAGGAGGTAATTAAACCGCCGCCGAAGAAAATCTCCGTCTCCGGATACTCCCGGCGGAGGAATCCCGCCAGGGCCATCCCCGGCAAGGCCTGACTGAGAAAGCTGAAGGAGAATCCCGCCCGGCGGGGCGGGCCGCCGGGAAAACGCTCCTGCATCAATTCAGGAATCCGGCGGGAGAACCAGGAGAAATAGGGGCTCTCTTCGGGATTTTCCGCGGCAGCAGCCAGATCCGCCGGCTCCAGGGGGTCCCAAAGGGTATCGGTGTAGTTGGAAGGAGTAATATCCCACCGGCTGCCCCGGCCGGAAGAGGGCAAAAGGCTGGCAAGGTACTCGGTAAGCTGTTTGTACCGGTCAAAATTCCCGTACCCCTCCGGCCCGGAGAGCCCCGCTAATACCGCCGCCCGGTTTTTCACCGCCCGGTTGTGCCGGGTATCCCCCGGAACGGCCCGGGCTTGGCGGACCAGATACAGAAGCCCCTCCAGGGAGGCGTCCCAGACGAAGCCGGGGGTCCCGGCGCTTTTCAGGGCTCCGGCGAGACGGGCGGGGCCGGGAAACGGCTCCCCCGCCCGCGCCCCGGGAGGATGAATCAGCAGCATACCCGACTATAGCACAACCGGCCATTTTCCGGCTATGCTGGAATGATGACCTGGATACAGAAAGAGATTACCCTAAAACCCCGGAGCCGAGGCTTTCACCTGATCACCGCCGAGCTTGAATCGGCCCTGCCGGAGATGCGGGAACTTGAGCTGGGCCTGGCCCACATCCATCTGAAGCACACCTCCGCCTCATTAAGTCTCAACGAAAATGCCGACCCCGATGTGAGAAGAGACCTGGAATCGCTGTTCAATCATCTGGTGCCCGAGAGAGAACCGTACTACGTTCATACCCTGGAGGGGCCCGATGACATGCCCGCCCACGGGAAAAGCGCCCTCCTGGGGGCCGGCCTTTCCCTGCCGGTGACGAAGGGCCGTTTCAACCTGGGAACATGGCAGGGGATCTACCTTTGCGAACACCGGAACAGGGGAGGATCCCGCCGGGTGGTGGTAACCCTACAGGGACAAAAAGGATAGGGCGCCGCCGGCGCCCGGGCCTCTCACAGACAGCGGTCCAGGGGAACCTGCCGTTTCGGCAGACTGAACCTGACGCTGGAACCCTCGCCGGGCTCACTGTGAATCCAGAACTGACCGCCGTGTTTTTCGATGAACTGCATGGAGAGCTGGAGCCCCATACCGGTGCCGGTTTCCTGGGCGGTCCCGGGAGAACTTTCGGTGAGACCCCGGCTGAAGATCCGGGAAAGGGTTTCCCGGGAGATGCCCACCCCCTGGTCATCCACCGAAACCTCGTAATAATCCACCGATTCCCGGGCGGAAATGATCACCTCTCCGCCGGGGTGAGAGAACTTAATGCCGTTGTACACCAGGTTACGCATCACCGATTCGATCATTCTCTGGTCGGCGAAAACCAGAAAATTGTCCGGCACCCGGTTTACCAGGGTCACTCCCTTGTCCCGGGAACAGAAGGGAAACAGGGACACCGTATCCTCCGCCAGGATCCGCAGATCCAGATCCTGAGGACTCCATCGAAGCCTCCCGGCCTGAAACCCCGACCAGTCCAGAAGGTTTTCCAGGACCCGAAAGGTCCTCTTCGTGGAATCATGGATATTGCGAATGTATCCCTTAATTTCTTCCACCTTGAGGTCATCAAACTCGCCGTAGAGTATTTCCAGCAGCCCCACCAGGCCCTGAAACGGCGCCTTGAGATCGTGGCTGAGAATTGAGAAAAACCGGTCCTTCTCCTGATTCGCCTTTTCTAACACATAGTTGCGTTCCATGAGAAAGTGAATCTGCTCCCTTTCTTTGATGTTCATCTTTGTGATGACCAGGAGTTCTTCCTTGTCCCAGGGCGGCCGGAGATAATCCGAAGCCCCCCACTGGAGGTAGAGGCCGGGAGAATAGGAGACTGGTGAAGAGAGAAGGAGAATCAGAGAAATTCCCTGCCCGCCGTATTCTTCCTTAAACCGGCGGCAGAACGACTCCGCTTCAGAAAAACCCGGTCCCGTCAGGACTATCACGGCATCGAAACTGACAATCTTCATCCTCTTCCAGAAGAGGCTTTCATCCCTTACCAGGGATAGATCGTAGCCGTCTTCCCAAAAGATCCGGGCCAGGCGGGAAAGATGATCCCCCCCGGGATCCATGATGATGATCCGATTCATGCCCGCCCCCTCCCCAGGATCTGCACCAGCCGGGGGAAAAGACCCAAGACTTCCTCATAGGCGGTGTGTTCAAAGCTGAGGGCCCTCTCTTCTAATTCCTGACCGTAGAGGGTCACCATGACAATCCCCCGCTCCCGGCCCAGGGCCTGGAGCCTGTGAGCCAGGGAAATGATTTCAGAAAGAAGCCCCCGGTCCTTGGTACGAAGCCAAAGGTACATCCACTCTTCCTGAAGAGACCAGAGAAGGCTGTTCATGGCCTCTCCTTCTTCCCCGGAGAGCTCGGTCTTTCCATCGAGAAAATCGAGGATTTGATGATACCTGCTTCGGTCCTTTTCTTCTTCCGGCAAAAAAATCCTCCCGCCTAAAACCTTCCAGGCTGAGATCAGTGTAGCCCCAAAGGAATGGTCTGTCAAAGCGGTGGTAACCCATCCCAAAGGCCCTACCAAAAGGAAAGACTTCGTTGTATAGTCACGGTATGACTAACCACGATACAGATGATTTCTGGGCGGAAAGAACGAACCAATACGGAGGAGACCTCCGATTCCGCAGCTTCGCCCGGTTGTTGGGATCCACAGAACGGGAGGAGAGAGAACTTTCGGGGCTCCTCTACCTGGCGGGAGAAACCCTGGTGTTTGAAGATTTTGAGAAAGAATCGGCTTTGATGGGCCTCATTGTCAAAACGACAAAGAAAAAATATGAGAAAACCATCTATGAGATTCCCGCCGCTGATATCGCCGGGGTAAAACCGGTTACCCAGAGTACGGCTAAAAGAAAACTCTCCGGAGCCCCGGGAGAAACCCCGGTGATAACATCCCTGGCGGCCTTCTTCGGCCGCCCCATCCAGGAACTCACCCTCACCACGGGGGAAAGGCTCTATTTCGAGGTGCTGGACAAACGGTCACTTAAGGAAATGCTGGGAGTTTAGATTTTCTAAAGCTGGAACTTACGGTCCAGCTGTTCCTGGAGCCGATTGTGGACAAAACTCCTGATGGTTCCCCTGGTTTCAGAGTCCACGGACTTGTCAAAGAGAAGCACAAAAACCTTGGGCCCCCCGGGAGTTTCCCTGAATCCTATGACCACTCCGGAAACCCTAAGACGGCGGCCGGTCAAATTAATCTGGATGTCCCGGAGGAGGATGTTTTTGGGAAATTCGATTCCCCCCGACACGGAAACCGCCATTCCCGCGGAACTGATGTCTAAAACCTTACCCTTCGCCAGGGTACCGTCCATCATCACGTTAAAATCCGGAGCCCGTTCAGGCTCCATCTGACACCGGACATACTTCCGCCGGCCCCGGACCTCGTTGGCCTCAAGGGTTTTGGAAATGATGTTGGTAGCCTTATCCAGGCTCTGTTTCAGCTGGATATATCCTCCGGGTAAGGCAAGTTCCATCAAATAAAGTTCCGCCAGGGCCTGCTCAAATTCATAACTGATGATGCCTATCCTGAAAGTGGGCGGATCTTCCGACCCAAGAAGGCTCCGGATAAACTTTTCCCACTCTAAGCGGGTCAGACCTTTGTCGATGTTGAGAAACAAAATGGCGTCAGGATAGGTATCGATGATGGTATTTATGTAGGTGTGATCCTTGATCAGGTAAATCTCATACTCCTGATTTACCAGATTCTGAATCAGATTTTCTTGAAAGACACTGTGGGGATAGACGAAAAAGACCCTCTTTCCCTCGTTAAACCGGTTTTCCATAGCTTCACTATAATATAACATCCCCCTTTCCGGGAGACCGCCGCCCCGATTTTTTTCAGTCCCGGGGCAGAAAAGTAAGATTGTACTCCAGAGGCTGATTAAGAAGAAGAACCTTCAGCAAGGGAATGGAAAAAACCCCCCCCTCCGAAGAAATTCGGCCTCCCCTCTGGGACTCCACGCGCCCCTCCACATCGATGCTTATTTCGATCACCGATTCTTCCAGAACCTGTTCGAGCCGGTACTCCCCCAGATAATCTTCCAAGGCGTAGGCTAAATCTTCCTTGTAGAGCTCCTCACTGACAAAGCCCTGCCCCTGGGGGATGAAGTAATCCAGGAGTCCTTGATCCAGGGCCGGAAAAAACGCCGAAACCTGGGTAAAGTTCTCCCGGGTCAAAACCAGATCCAGCACCGCCGCCTCACCCCGGCGCCGGAATGAAATGATGTTCCGGTCCGCCCGGGGAAGATCAGCGAAGGGGGCATTGAGATCTTCCAACAGCAGACCGAACCTGAGGACTTCCCGCCGGGGGGTGGAAAGCCCGGTCAGCCCTGAGGTCCCACTTGCCGAAGTCATAGAATATATTCGGAAGCTCAATAGGTCTG